>JBCCYD010000001.1:0-43844 GCA_039190385.1 Cyanobacteria bacterium P01_F01_bin.143
ACGATAATAATGAATTAGATAAACAAAGTAAAAATGTTTCTATTAACCAGGGTAATTACAACGAAAATATTGAGGGTAATTATACTCAAAATACTGTAAACATTGGAGTTTCGCCAGAGGTTTACGCCGAAGCTATAAAACAAGGTGAGGAGGCAAAAAGGAAACTGGAAGAGCTTAAAAAAGATAGAAGTCTTAGTGCTACTGCTAAACGAGTATTAGCGGAAGCGGAAGAAGCACAAGAAAACGAAGATAATGAGCTTTATTTAGAGAAAATTCAAGAGTATAGTCAAATACTTAATGATGAACCTATTAAGAGAGTAGCAGAAGCCAAGGTTCTTGAAGGACAAGTTTTGTTTTCTCAAATTAACCTAAAAGAAGCTCAAGAAGCGGTAGAAAGAGCGGTAGAACTTAATCCAAATAATCCTGAATATTTAATTACTCTTGGGGAATATTTGCAATGGAATGGAAAGTATCAGGAGATGGAAGAAGTATCTCTAAAAGCTGTTGCATTAGTTAAAGAGCAGGAACCAATAGATAAAATTCTTCTAGCTAATAGTCTGAATAATCTTGGGATAGGATATCAATATGGAGGTAAATATGATTTAGCGATTGAACCTCTTCAGCAAGCTTTAGAGATGAGAAAAAAGCAATTAGGAGAGGAGCATTTTGAGATAAAAATAGTCTAAATAACCTTGCAATATCATATAAAAAGCAAGGAAGATACTCGGAATCTGAACCTCTTTATCTAAAATCTTTAGAGATTGCTGAAAAAGCATTGGGGAAAGATCATCCCAATACTAATCATATTAGGAAAAACTATAACGCTTTGAAAGAGAAGATTAATTAATTTTTGGGAGTTGGTTCAAGTAAATTTTTAGCTTGTTCCTGGAGCTTTTTTATTTGTGCTTGGGGATCTGAGTTTAAGTTGATCTCAGCTTCTAAACTGATTGTTTTGTCGTAATGTTCGCCGTGCTGGTGGGCTGTAGAGGTATAGATAATCGTTCTAATTGGGTTGTTTTCTTGTTCTTCTTGGTCGGAGCCAATCCAGGAATCTAATTCTGTTTTGACTTTAAATTAGAAACGGCTACATAAATTAATTCAGACTGAATAATAGCGAAAAATATGGCAACAAGTAATAGAAAAAGAAATCAATCTATTCGTAAAAATTTTTTCAATAAAAAAACTTCTAAGCTCATTATTATCGCGATTTTATTTATTAGCTTAATTCTTGTATTTTTATCAAATTTAGCTTTTGGTTCCGTTTCCATTCCTATTCAACAAGTTGTTACTATCCTCTTAGGAGGAGAAGCACAAAAAACTACTTGGACTACTATTATTCTCAAATTTCGCTTACCTAAAGCTTTAACCGCAACTTTAGCTGGTGCTGCTTTGGGTGTAAGCGGATTACAAACGCAAACACTGTTTAAAAATCCCCTTGCGGGCCCTTTTGTCTTAGGAATTAGTTCTGGTGCCTCTTTGGGAGTTGCACTTGTAGTACTTGCAGCTGATACCACAGGTATGGGTGCATTATTAGCAAATTTGGGAATAATTGGGGATTTAGGTTTAGTTGTAGCAGCGAGTTTGGGTGCAGCATCAGTATTAGGAATGGTTTTATTGTTATCTCATCGCGTACCCGATTCCATGACACTGCTAATTTTGGGATTACTATTTGGTTATGTAACTAATGCGATCGTTAGTGTTTTGCTACATTTTAGTGAAAATGATCAAATTCAATCATATTTACAATGGACATTCGGGAGTTTCGATGGGGTCACTTGGCGACAAATGATAATCTTAGCGCCCGTAATATTGCTAGGATTAATTATGGCTTTGCTATTATCAAAACCCCTGAATGTGCTGCTTTTAGGTGAATCTCATGCTCAAACTTTGGGTTTAACAGTGCAACAAACGAGATTTTGGGTTATCACCAGTGCTTCAATATTAGCTGGTGCCATTACTGCTTTTTGCGGTCCCATTGGATTTTTGGGTGTTGTAGTTCCCCATCTATGTCGTAATTTGTTTAAAACTGTAGACCATAGAATATTGATTCCCCTTGTTGCCGTGATGGGTGCAATATTAGCGTTAGTTGCAGATTTAGTATCTCAGCTACCAGGAAGTCAAACTGTTTTACCTTTAAACTCCATTGCTGCTTTGATTGGTGCCCCAGTTGTGATGTGGGTGATTCTACATCGTTCCTCTAGATCTTTATGAATTCGATCTTATTTTGATTTACTATATTCAAGAACCAGCTTGTATGTATTCAGGAAGCAATAAAGAATTATTAGGGGCGGAATTCTGATTATTTCTTAAGATCAATAATATTGAAATAATAGTAATTATTATAGCCATTCCAAAAACAGCTATAAGTTTAAATATAGATTTATTATGATCTTGTTGACTATTCTTGGGATGATTTCTGATTGAGCTGGAATTGATTATACGAGTAGACTCGATATCATGATCTTTAATTATTAAGGTATTTTCTGTCCGTGAATTAGATTCTGAATTATTAATGATTAAAGTATGCTCTGAAGCTGTAGGGGCATTGTTTGTATTGTTAATAATTTGGGTATTTTCTGAAAATTGAGAATCCGGTTGAGTGCGTTGCTGGATTATAGTCTGTTCTGAAAAATATGTATCATCTTCTAGATTTAAGTCATTATGTATTGATTTTTGGGCAGGTTGCAAATGTTTTAGAGATGTGGTGATTGCGATCGCACTTTGATAACGTTTACGATAATTACAGCAAACCATCGTATCAATAATCTCTAAAAATTGAGAACTAAAACTACCAGAATTTGGTAGCAAATGATGCCAGACTGGATTATTATTTTTATCATATTTTAATTGGGATAGCTCTATTTTAGTCAAAGCCTGAATTACGACTATACCCAAAGCATAAATATCACTACAAAACTCAGGTTTACCCAAATGTTGTTCCATAGGCATATAACCCCGAGTTCCCACACTGATATGAGGCATAAATTGCCCTGTGGTATCTAAATTTTGGGGGTTGATTTTTTCTTTAATTGAATCAAAGTTAGTTAGATATATTTTTTGATCAACAGAATTTCTGATTAAGCTAGTAGGCTTAATATCTCGGTGAATATAATTATTTTCATGCAGGTAATTAATTACAGGTAAAATTTCATTAAGAAATTCAATGATTTCCTTTTCACTATAAGGTTTAGCTTCCTTTAACTCTGCTTGAAAACTTTGTCCTGAAATAAATTCTTGAACGACCAAAAATTGCCCTTGAGTCTCAAAATAATCATACATAGAAACCATTTGGGGATGGTTTCCCAACTTTTCTAAAATAGAGGCTTCTTGGTTAAATAAATGTTTAGCAGCTGCTAACTGAGACTCGGAAGTATATTGAGGAGTAAATTGCTGAATAAGATATTTAGTCGGAATAGAACTATCTTGGGATTTTGCTAGATATACCGTTTCAAAATCGTCTTGAGAGAGCTTCTTTAGCAAATGATATCTATGTTGTAGAACATTGCGAGCGAAATCTTGCGTAACGTCTCTTGGTTTGGGATTATCTTCTTGCTTAGAAAAATCCATATTGTCCTATTCCTCATTTTCTACCACAGGTAATAATTATATGATTATTACTTGGGGATTACAAAAACAGAGATGAACAGACGTGTCTGTGATACGTCTCTTCAAGAAATTCGCCGACACGTCCTTTTTAATTCAAGGTGCTAATCTCTCAATAATCCAGGAGTTATTAGCTTGTAAACGATATCTGAGGCGATCGTGAAGACGGTTCGGACGACCTTGCCAAAATTCGATCGCGTCTGGAATTACCAGAAAACCACCCCAATGATCTGGACGAGGAATTGTTTCTGCCTCCTGATATTTAGCAGCTATTTCCTGTTGTTTGGTTTGCAAAAATTCACGGTTGGGAATGACTTCACTTTGATTGGAAGTCACAGCGCCAATTTGAGATCCTAAGGGGCGGGAATGAAAGTAACTATCTGATTCTTCTGGACTCACTTTGGTGATTTTGCCTTCGATACGGACCTGTCTTTGTAAACGATCCCAGAAAAAGACTAAAGCCCCATAGGGATTCGCGATCGCCTGTTGTCCTTTGAGGCTTTGATAGTTGGTATAAAAAACGAACCCTCTCTCATCAAATCCTTTGAGTAAGACAATTCTTGCTGTAGGCTTGCCATCTGGGGTTGCAGTTGCTAGAGTCATGGCGTTCGGCTCAATAATATCGGCAGCGATCGCTTGCTCAAACCATATTTTGAACTGTTGAATCGGATTTGAATCAACATTAGTCTCCGTTAAATCCCCTAGGGTGTAGTTTTGACGCAAATCTGCAACAAATTGATTCATCTTCAATATACTTCTAGTTAAGTAATTATCCTTTATTCAATTATTTTGACGAATGGCAACCAATACGGCACAGATCGCGATCGCAAATTTAATTGACTCTGCGGAAAAAGGGGAGATAGATCCCTGGGATGTTCCTGTAATCGAGGTTATCGATCGCTTTCTCACAGAATTAGGATTAATCGGCTCCACAGAACCTTCTTTAGCCCAAACTAATCTTCCCGAATCTGGTCAAACTTTCCTCTGGGCATCAATGCTTGTCTTGCTCAAAGCAGATACCCTCCAGATGCTGCAAGAATTTTATCAAGAAGGAGAACATGATGAGGACTTTGCTGATGAACTACTGCTAGAAGATGAAGACTATTCTCCTGGCCTACCACCATTTTTAGAAAGGCATATCCATCGTCGCACTTCGGTTCCCCCCAGAAGCAAACGCCGAGTTACTTTGCAGGAATTGATTGAACAACTCGAACATATTGCCGCCGAAATTGAAGCAGCAAGTACCAACCAAAAACCCAAAAAGACACGCACTTCCCGTCGAGCTGCCATGCGGGCGATCGCGCAACTAGCTCATAATGAAAATTTAACCGAGTTGGCAATGCAATTAGAGGAGTTCCTTTTTTGTAATTTTCTCAAATTAGAACCAAAAGAAAACTTTATCGATTGGGAAAAACTACTATCTTCCTGGGAGAAAAACCAATCTCATGATGAACATAACCAAACAGGCAAAGCTAGCATTTTTTGGGCCTTATTACTTTTGTCATCCCAATCCAAAGTAGAACTCAATCAAGAAGAATTTTATCAAGACCTCAGTATTCGCCCGTTGAATACATTACTGAATACAAATTGATTTAAAAGCTTATAAAATAGAGCTTATAGCTAATTGCAAGGGGATTTTAATTAAATTTGCCGATCTTTAATTGGTTTGTAAACATTGTTGATAAACTGGAGTAGTTTATTTTTTATTGTATGCGTCTGGTTTAGGAGAAGCTTTAATGAAGGCCATGATTCTGGCAGCCGGTAGAGGCACTCGTGTTCGTCCCATAACTTATACAATTCCTAAGCCTTTAATTCCCATATTGCAAAAACCAGTTATGGAGTTTCTTCTGGAACTGCTTCGGCAACATGGTTTTGATGAAATCATGGTTAATGTTAGTCACCTTGCCCATGAAATAGAAGGCTATTTTCGTGATGGGCAACGTTTTGGCGTCAATATTGGTTATTCCTTTGAAGGTCGGATTGTTGATGGCGAACTTGTGGGAGAAGCTCTCGGTTCCGCAGGCGGGCTGAAAAAGATTCAAGAATTTAAAGCTTTTTTTGACGACACTTTTATTGTTCTTTGTGGTGATGCCTTGATAGATCTTGATCTAAGTGAAGCGATCCAATGGCATAAAAGTAAAGGTGCGATCGCGACCATTGTCACTAAAAAGGTACCAAAAGAAGATGTTCCCAGCTATGGAGTTGTCGTTACCGATGAAGATGGCAAAATTAAATCTTTTCAGGAAAAACCATCCGTTGCAGAAGCCTTAAGCACCAACATTAATACTGGAATTTATATTTTTGAGCCAGAAATTTTTGACTATATTCCGCCTAACCAAGAATACGACATTGGAGGAGAATTATTCCCTCAACTAGTAGAAAAAGAAGCGCCTTTCTATGCCGTACCGATGGATTTCCAATGGGTAGATATTGGGAAAGTTCCCGATTATTGGCGCGCTATCCGTGGCGTACTTCTAGGAGAGATTAAAAATGTTAAAATTCCTGGAATCGAAGTTATGCCTGGTATTTATACAGGCTTAAATGTATCTGTGAACTGGGATAAGGTTAACATCAAAGGACCAGTTTATATTGGGGGAATGACCAAGATTGAGGATGGGGCAACAATTATTGGCCCTAGTATGATTGGCCCCAACTGTTGGATTTGTAGTGATGCAACAGTTGATAATAGCGTAATTTTTGAATATTCCCGTTTGGGAGAGGGGATTCGTTTAGTAGATAAATTAGTTTTTGGTCGTTACTGTGTCGACAAAACTGGAGCCTCGATCGATCTGCAAGCAGCAGCTTTGGATTGGCTCATCACTGATTCACGTCAAACACCTCCTGAAGACAGAGCCGAACATGAAACCGCTATTCGGAATTTGTTAAATAGTGACGGATCGGAGAGGTAAGAGGTAAGAGGTAAAAGGTAAGAGGTAAAAAAATTACTTATTACTTTTGTACAGACGTGTCGCCGACACGTCTCTTCTGATATTATTACTTAATCAAAAACTTTCCTGTTAATTCAAGATAATTATCGGTTTTTTGTAAATAGGTTTTGGTCTCAGGCTCTAATTTATCAAGATTGCTGATCAACTCTTCTCGTTGTTCCAAAGATAGTAAATGATCTGCTTGGGCTTGTTGTAAATTTTCCAGATATCCATTGAGATAATTATCCAATTTGGCAAAAAACAGATCTACTTGCTCTTGCAGATTTCCTTCAAAATGTTCAACGATTTTAACTTTGATATTTTCCACAAAACTATCACTACTGAGGTTGATAGTATTAACAACCTCTTCTAGCGAAACAGTGTAATAATTTTCCTTCTTATAGGGTTTTTGATAACTTTCTGTGGCGTAAAAAGGCACAACCCCAAACCAATAATACCAAGCACGTTTCTTGACAACTCTTTCGTCAAAATCGCCCTCAATTAGATGGGTATTTTTTTTGATCAAATTATGTTGATCAAGACTCATGCTATCTTCAACATTAAGATCAGGAATTGGTAACTCTAAAGATATTTCAAAATTATCTTGTAAACGGTTTTTTGTCCGTTCCATAATTGGGTTAGTCTCTTTGGTTAAAAATTCGACTAAATTGTGATTTGTATGTTCTATTTCGGTTTCAATATCTTTGCGAGTAGATAATATTAAAGTTTCAAATCTTCCTTTTGCCCAAACAAGAGTTTTTTTCGTGAAATCTTCTGCTTGTTTCTCTGTTTTGAAGGGGATAACTCCTGAAGTTGTATTTTCTAAATTATCTTTGAGCTTTTTGGTGATCCATTTAGGAAATAATTCAAAATCACCAATATTAGTTAATAATAATTTTCTCGCTTGCATATCAGCCTTTTTTATTGCATCACCTTCTTGGTATTCTGCCGCTGTAAAATAATCTTCTAGAGTAATATTTGCCTGATTTTTGAGGCTAGCAAGGATGATTTCTAGATTATATTGGAGGCGATTTTTAATTTCTTCTATTTGTTGTAAGTTATTGCGGCAAGCTTGCAAGTAGGCTAAATCTTTTTCTAAAGCCGTTATCTCTTCTTGTAATTTAGCGGTATCTTGGGTAATGGCATTACTGCGAAGACTTATATCATCCTTAAGCTCTAGTAAACGATAACGACTAAGATTTAATGCTGATAGTAAACAACGAGGAGCTGCCGTCTCCATTAAAGATGAGATCGCTTTTTCTAAAAAAGGTGCAAATCCCGATTTTTTCCATAGTTTAAGGGCTTTCTGTGCCAAAAACTTCACGGTAACGTCTTCAATTTCTTCATCCCAATCAATGCCGAAGACTTCTTGCGCAACAGTTTCTAAAGATTTAATCTCTAATAGTTTGATCTTAGGGTTTTGCTGTACTTCTAGCAGAAATTGTGTCGCAGCAAAAGCTCTAATGGCTGAAACTTCAAAGACCCGCTCACTAATATTTTCGTGACTTAGTTCTAAATCGGCGACGACAAAATTTTGCACTTGTTCTGTCGTCATATCTCCTTTACGACGTTGATCTACTTTATTAACAATTACGTAGAGATTATCTTTCCCAATTAATTCTAAAATTGGTTTGACTTGTCGTTTAATAGTTTCTGCTGCTTCGTTATTTAGTTGAGTATAGTCGAGAACAATTAAAATAACCGAACTACGACGTAATTGTTCTTCTACTACTGCGGTTAATTTCAGACTTTCTCCGGCTTCATTGGGCCCTGGAGTATCGACAATAACTAAATTTCCTAAAGTTCTGGCTTGAGATGTCCCTGAAATTCCGAGAAAGGGTGTGATAATCTGTGGTACTTCAGTAAATTTACCCAGGGGATCTTTTAAGGGTTCAATAACTGAGTAGAGACGGATTAGATGATTGAGACGATTTAAAGCCTTATTGATGGCGACGCGTCCTTCAATTTTGTTTTCAAAGGGCATCTGTTTGGTTTTGCGGAATTCTCCTAATAAACTAATTAAATGAGGGTAGCGAGCTAGTTTATCTTGTAGAGACTCAATGCCAAATTTATTCAGCTGACGTTTGATATCTTGGTAAATTTCGCGAAAAATATCAATTACGCTATCGGGAATTGTCAGGATGGGTTCTTTGATATCGGTGCTAAAAGCAATTTCTGTGGGCAAAGTTGTCATTGCAGTGGCACAACTTGGCAGTAATTCTTGACCTGCGATCGCGTTAATAATGGTTGATTTCCCGGCTTTCATCGGGGCGACGATCGACATTCTCAGCTGTAAATCAGATACATTTTGACTGGCTGCCGAGAATTGTTCTTTAAATTGATGATATTTGCTATTGGATTCATCATTAACTAAACTAGTTTGTGTATCATCAACTAGGGTACAAATATCAGCTAATAAGTCGATAACTTCTTGCTGTAAGTTTTCTATTTTTGGCTGTCTTTTACGAGTTTTCGTCTTAGGAGTTGTATCAACCATCGAGAACATTGCTCAAACTATTTTTCTGAGTCTGGCACAACTTAATGTAATACAACCTCAGTGAAACTAAGGAAAAAAAAGCGAGTAAAGAGAAACATACCTATTGCCGATACTTCTGTACAAAAGTCAGAATTCAAAAAACTTAGTTGATATTGAATCAGAGATGCTTGAATTATTTTTAATCGCGACTGTGGCAATAAAGTTATCTTGGGGAATGAAATTATCAATTAACCAATGAGATGATGGTAGTTGAGCTTGTTCGGTTGCTACTAAATTTAGCTCACTATTATTATTTAGCGTAAATTCTATCTGATCTAAAGAGCCTGCTAGGCCATCTCCTGTAGCTTTTAAATAGGCTTCTTTGGCTGTCCATAGTTGAAAGAATATGGTTTTTTGTGTTCTCTCTGGGTAGCTATTAATTAATTGTAATTCTTGAGGAGAAAAAAAACGCTGGGCTAGTTGTTTATATTCGATATTATCTTTTATATATTCTAGGTCTACACCAATGATTCTTTGATAGTTAAAAGCATAAAGAGCTAGGTTTTGCGAATGGGAAAGATTAAACTGTAAACTTCTTTTGTTTAAACTAGATATGATACTAGGTTTTCCGCGATCGCTATAGGCAAAAATAACTTGTTCGCTTTTAATTTGTAGATAATTACCTAAAAGTTGTCTTAATCTGCCCCTACCTACAATAAAGCGATCGCGATGTTGCTCAAACCGAAAACGATTAGCACGGATTTTCTCATCTTCTGACAAGATACTCGCTAAATTTTTTATTTGTGTCGCAGGCAAATCTAAATTTGCTCGCCAAATGTGAATTTCATTTGG
The DNA here is from genome assembly GCA_039190385.1 of Cyanobacteria bacterium P01_F01_bin.143. GTDB lineage: Bacteria > Cyanobacteriota > Cyanobacteriia > Cyanobacteriales > Xenococcaceae > Xenococcus. The sequence goes on from JBCCYD010000001.1 coordinate 9,859, forward strand.
CAATAAAGTTAATTTTTCTGGTGAATTATGCCAAACACGATTTTTCATTAACTAAATTGTTTTTGTTGCGAACTATAGGACATTTGCGTAAAAATACGACTAAAGCTAGGATTATCAACCTTAGCACTTATCATTAAGCGTTAAGAGTAAGCCTAGTATTTCATAATCGTGAATTTTTTGCCAACCACGATTTATATTTTGTCGAACTCTCCTATTTATTCCGCCATGTTAACTCCACTCCAGAAGTCAAAATGTCTTCTCGAATATCTCGTCAAGTTCCAATATCGAGGCTCGAAAGAAATTCTTGAGACAAAATCTTATATTTCCTCAACTAGTAAACCTCAAACTTCTATCCCAAAACTTTTTCCTGGGGAAATTGTTTTGAGTTATGAACTTACTGGCAAAAGAATTGATTTTTGACTTTCTTTCAATAGTATTTATTAAGTAATCAGGCGGTCTTTTATTGTTCACACTCATGAATTTTGGGCGTGTCGTCATTTGAAGGAGAAGATGCCTTTGAGAGGGTTTTTGCGAGATACAAGAAGAAAAATGTTCTACATAGCAGAGCTATGGAGGTTATTTTTCGACGCAGTAGGTCGTGAAAACACCGAAGAAGGAACTTTTTTTTTAAGTGACGACACGCCCTAGACCAATTGATTTTCTTGCCTTAGATAGGCTTCAATAAAAGGATTAAGATTTCCATCCATCACATCATTAATATCTCCGGTGTCTAATTCTGTGCGTAAATCTTTGACCATTTGGTAAGGATGAAAGACGTAGTTGCGAATTTGATTGCCCCAGGCCGCTTCGACCATATCACCACGAATTTCCGCGATCGCTTTGGCTCTTTGTTCTTCTACGACCACTAACAATTTAGCTTTAAGCAAAGCCAAAGCTTTTTCCTTGTTTTGCAGTTGGGATCTCTCCTGAGTACAACGCACTGCCAAGCCCGTGGGCAGATGAACAATCCGCACCGCAGTTTCTACTTTATTTACATTTTGTCCCCCTTTGCCCCCAGCACGCGAAGTAGTAATCTCTAGATCTTTTTCGGGAATTTCCAGTTCAATAGATTCATCTCCCAAATTAGGCATCACTTCAATGCCAGCAAAGCTAGTTTGTCGTTTGCCATTAGCATTAAAAGGAGAAATCCTCACCAAACGATGAGTTCCTTTTTCTGCTTTAAGGTAACCATAGGCATAACGTCCTTCAATTTCTAAGGTGGCAGATTTGATTCCTGCTTCATCACCAGCGGATTCGTCAGCCAAGCGTACTTTATAGCCTTGTTTTTCTGCCCAGCGAGTATACATCCGTAATAACATTTCCGCCCAGTCCTGAGCATCCGTGCCGCCAGCTCCCGCGTTGATAGTTAAGATAGCTCCTCTAGTGTCATAGGTGCCAGATAGTAATTGTTGGAGTTCCCAAAGATCGAGTTCCTGTTGTAGTTGCTTGAGATTTGTTTGGGCTTCCTCGGCTAAAGCTTGATCTGTTTCGAGTTCCAACAGTTCTGCGATCGCCTCAGCTTCTTCTAAGGTATTATGCCATTGCCGATATTGCTCTAAATTTGATTTTAGATCATTAAGCTCTTGCAAAGTCTTTTGAGCTGTTGCTTGATCTGACCAAAATTCTGGTTGGGCAGCTACTTGTTCTAAGTCTTGGATTTTAGCTTGCAGAATGGGTAGGTCAAAGATATTCCTGAGTCTTACCCAGGCGCAAAGATAGAGTTTCTATTTCTCGTTTCAGTTCTGTAATTTCCATTTAACCTAAATTATTAATCAACTTTATAGATCACCATTCTAGTACTGATTACCTAAGTAGAGACGTAGCATGCTACGTCTCTACTTGAATTAACCAAGATGTACCTCTTTCCTATAAGATGTAAGTTGCCAATCTTAAAAATTATTATGTCCCATGGAAGCGGTAACAACCGCCCCGTTTCCTATTATTTGGAGTCTCTAGCGGAAAAATATCAATGGACCAAGAAATATTTGAAAAAGTAAAATCAATTGTTGTCGAACAACTCGAAGTTGATGAGGATAAGGTTACCGAAAAAGCTAGTTTTGCGAATGATCTCGGAGCCGATTCTTTGGACACTGTAGAGTTAGTCATGGCATTTGAAGAAGAATTTAATATTGAAATTGCTGACGAGGAGGCAGAAAAAATTGATACTGTGGGCAAAGCAGTAGAGCATATAAGTTCTGCGGCCTAAAACATATAATCTGATCCTGAGAAGATCTAATAGCAGCATTCTGGCATTCAAAGAAAGATATAGAATCAAAAATGACAAATTGGCAAATGAAACGAGTAGTAGTAACGGGTTTAGGCTCCATTACTCCTCTAGGCAATAACCTCCAAGAATATTGGGACAATCTGTTAAAAGGTTGTAATGGTATTGGGAAAATTACTCTGTTCGATGCTTCGCAACATGCTTGTCAAATTGCTGGAGAAGTCAAAGGTTTTGATCCAGCAGACTATATGGCAAAAAAAGAAGCGAAAAGAATGGATCGTTTCTCTCAATTTGCAGTTGCAACAAGTAAACAAACTCTTGCCGATGCCAATTTTGTTATTGACGAGCTAAATGCAGATCGCATTGGCGTTTTGATTGGGACGGGAGTCGGCGGAATTCAAGTAATCGAAACTCAAAATGAGGTTCTTTTAACCAAAGGGCCGAGAAAAGTGAGTCCGTTTACGGTGCCGACGATGATTGCCAATATGGCTGCTGGATTAACGGCAATTCATACAGGCGCGAAAGGCCCTAACTCTTGTACCGTCACAGCTTGTGCTGCTGGTTCTCACGCGATCGGAGATGCGTTTCGTCTGCTCCAAAGGGGTTATGCCGATGCCATGATTTGCGGTGGAACTGAAGCGGCGATTACGCCTTTATCCTATGCTGGTTTTTGTTCTGCTAAAGCTTTATCCACCTCTCGTAATGATGATCCGGCCCATGCCAGCCGTCCTTTTGATAAGGATCGCGATGGTTTTATCATGGGAGAAGGAGCCGGTATTTTATTGCTTGAAGAGTTGGAACATGCTCTGGCGAGAAATGCCAAAATCTATGGTGAGATCGTCGGTTATGGTATGACCTGCGATGCTTATCACATGACAGCTCCCGTCCCTGAGGGTCTAGGAGCAACCAGGGCGATCGAATTAGCTCTGCAAGACGGACAGATCGCTGTTGAGACAATCAATTATATTAATGCTCATGGTACTAGCACGCCCGCGAATGACTCCACAGAAACCAAGGCGATTAAAAAAGCTCTAGGCGAAACTGCCTACAAAGTTGCAATCAGTTCCACAAAATCGATGACGGGTCATTTATTAGGTGGTTCGGGGGGAATTGAAGCGGTAGCTACTATGATGGCGATCGCGAATGATCGGGTTCCACCAACGATCAATCTAGACAATCCTGATCCAGAATGCGACCTAGACTATATACCCAATCAAAGTCGGGAACTCAAAGTAGAAGTTGCTCTCTCCAACTCTTTCGGTTTTGGTGGTCACAATGTCACCTTAGCATTCAAGAAATATCATTAAAAATTGTGAATTATTAATTGGAATCAAGATCACTTTTCATGATTCACAATCTCTCGAACCTTGCCCGTCGATCCCAACAATGGGATGATGGGAAGCGAGCCTTGGGGCAACCCACAGACGTCAGGTTTGAGACCGCTCAAATTATTTTTTTATCGTAGTTTTAGAATTTTAGATAACGATTATGGTAGTTGCCACCCAGTCACTTGACCAACTTTGCGTTAATTCAATTCGCTTTTTAGCCATTGATGCAGTAGAAAAAGCTAATTCTGGCCATCCAGGATTGCCTATGGGGGCAGCCCCTATGGCTTATGTCCTTTGGGATCGCTTAATGCGCTACAATCCCAAAAATCCCAGCTGGTTGAACCGCGATCGCTTTGTGCTATCTGCGGGTCATGGTTGTATGTTGCAATATGCACTTCTATATCTAGCAGGCTATGATAGTGTAAGTCTTGATGACATTAAACAGTTTCGTCAATGGGAGTCGAAAACTCCTGGGCATCCAGAAAATTTTGTTACCGCAGGGGTAGAAGTAACTACTGGGCCTCTAGGCCAGGGGATTGCTAATGGTGTTGGTTTGGCAATGGCCGAAGCCCATCTCGCAGCTAAATTCAATAAGCCAGATTCAGAAATCATCGATCACTACACCTACGTTATTGTGGGCGATGGTTGTAATATGGAAGGTATTTCCGGAGAAGCTGCTTCTTTGGCAGGACATCTTGGCTTAGGAAAGCTAATTGTCCTTTACGATGACAATAGTATCTCAATCGAAGGAAGTACTGATATTGCTTTCACCGAAGATGTCAACAAACGTTTCGAAGCCTATAACTGGCATGTTCAGCATGTAGAGCAAGGTAATGGTGAAGATGAAAGTAGTTTCGACTCTATCGAAAAAGCGATCGCGGCAGCGAAGGCAGTTAAGGACAAACCATCTTTCATTAAGGTTACGACTCTTATTGGTTATGGTTCTCCCAATAAAGTTAATACCTATGGTGTCCATGGTGCAGCCCTAGGAGCAGAAGAAGTTAAACTAACTCGGGAAAATTTGGGTTGGGAATACCCGGAATTTGTTGTTCCTGATGATGCTCTAGCTCATTTCCGTAAGGCTGTAGATCGCGGTGCCTCAGCTGAAGCTGAGTGGAATCAAACTTTTGCTAGCTACAAAGCTAAATATGCTGATGATGCTGCCTTGTTAGAGCGCATGGTTAGCGGTGAGCTTCCCGAAAATTGGGCTGATTGTTTACCTAGCTATACCGCAGCGGACAAAGGAAATGCAACTCGTAATCATTCCGGCATAGTTCTTAATGCGATCGCAGAAACTCTTCCTGAGTTTATTGGTGGTTCTGCCGATCTTGCTCCTTCAAACAAAACTGCTCTTAAATGTACTGGTGACTTCCAGAAAGGTGCTTATGGAGAGCGTAACTTACACTTTGGTGTTCGTGAACATGCGATGGGTGCAATCTGTAACGCGATCGCGCTTCATGGTGGTGGTTTAATTCCTTATGGCGCTACTTTCCTTGTCTTTACTGACTATATGCGGAATGCAATTCGTCTAGCTGCATTATCCGAAGCAAGAGTTGTTTGGGTAATGACCCATGATTCGATCGCAGTAGGAGAAGATGGGCCTACTCACCAACCAGTAGAGCATGTTGCTTCTTTGCGGATGATTCCTAACTTAAATGTTTTCCGTCCTGCTGATGGTAACGAGACTTCTGCTGCTTACAAAGTTGCCATTGAAAGTAAAAAAACTCCCACTCTGCTTGCCCTATCTCGTCAAGGATTACCAAACTTAGAAGGTTCTTCCATTGAGAACGCTGCAAAAGGTGGTTATGTTCTGGCCTGTGGTTTTGCCCCTGAAGAATTAGACCTGATCTTAATTGGTACTGGTAGTGAAGTTGAACTTTGCGTTAAAGCGGCTGATATTCTAAAAGCAGAAGGCAAGAAAGTTCGTGTCGTGTCCCTTCCTTGTTGGGAACTATTTGAAGCTCAAAGCGATGAGTACAAAGATGCTGTGTTGCCTAAAGTAGCTAAGAAGCGAGTAGCAGTTGAAGCTGGTACTACCTTTGGTTGGCAGCGTTATACCGGTGATAATGGCGCGATCGTGGGGATTGATACTTTCGGTGCTTCTGCTCCTGGTGGTGTTGCTCTAGATAAGTTTGGCTTCAATGTCGATAATGTTGTTGCTGTTGCCAAAAAAGTGATTGGATAAATAAAAAAAGAAGAAATTTCTATTAAAAATTCTTCTTCTAATTATCATAAAGAGGCATCGAGCGAGTTATCCTGCTTGATGCCTTTTTTTTACACATTTTCAGAATAAGGAACTAAGTCAACATAGTTAATATTAAACAAACTAGTTCCCATATCTAACCTCATCTCATGACTACCAGCAGTTAGATTAATCCCTCCATCAACAACATTCTCCCAAGATTGCCAGCCACCAGTCCCATTGAAACCCAGACTAAAAGTTTGTCCGTCGAGAGAAACATCCAAACTATGAGTTGTTTCAACCTCAGATGCCACACGAGCTACTAGCTGATAAAGACCGCTCTGGGGAACATCGACGTTATAAGTTAACCATTCTCCCTCTTCGATCCAACCCACATTAAAGCCACCGCCAACATCAGTAGTAGCTTCAATATCAACATCATCGTTACGGTAAACTCCACCACTATTACCAGTAGTAGTATCAAAATAACTAGTATAATCTTCAGCTTCGACTCGAATAGCTGTCGAGGGAAGTAAATCAATATAGTTGAGATTAAACCCTGAGCTACCCATATCAAGCCGCAGTTCATGACTCCCAGCTTGCAGTTCAATATTTCCAGTTAATACATTTTCCCAGGATTGCCAACCACCAGTATTATTAAAGCTTACGGTGTGGGTTTGTCCGTCTAGTGTGATATCTAAACTATGATCTCGATCAAGATCAGACGCTACGCGGGCCAGAAGCTGATAGGAACCATCTTCAGGAATATCTACATTGTAGGTTAACCATTCCCCTTCAGCGATAAAGCCGACATTAAAACCACCGCCAATATCAGTAGCATACTCAATATCTACATCGTCATTGCGATAAGCCTCACCAGTATTACCCGAAGTTGTATCAAAATAGTTAGTATAATCTTCAGCTTCGACCCGAATTCCCCTTAAACTATTACCAAAATCAATATTGCTCACAATTTCGCCTGTGCCCACAAATACCTCATGAGCTTCAGATAGAAAAGGTTTAAGAACAGGAACAAAATTAATAGCTAAGCCGTTATTAAGATAGTTCTCATTATAGGCGACTTCCACGCCATTTGTGCCATCGGCGTTTTCTAAACCAATAGTGGCACTATCAACAATAGCGTTGAGATCTTCATATTGAAATACGATGCTGCCATCGGCATGGAGAATAGTTTCAAAAGTCAAAGACCCTTCAGCTTCATAACGTGGAATATCTTGATACTGAACAATAAATCGCTCTTCAGCCACATCATGATGGTAATAGATCGAACCACCAGCATTAGGATTTAAATCATCCCAAAATGGCGCAATCAAATAATTGGCATCATAGGTTGTAGGAATTGGATTGTTGTAATAACTTGTTCCATCAGTGCCGAAGGTAAGATATCCATTAGATGAAATATTGACGCTTGTTTGCGATTCTCCATAGAAAGCAAAGTCAAAGGGTAAAGCAATATTCACTTCATCATCATCACCTAAACTTACTGCCGTACCAAAAGATGAAATATCTACCCAATCAAAACTAGGCCCATCTGATTGGTTACTGTCTGTCCATTGATATTCAACAGTCGAAGCAGGATAGGTCTGTTGCCATCCTAAATCAGAAATTTCGGCAACAGTATAAGAACCAAATCTAAGATCAGTAAAAGAATAAAAGCCATTACCATCGGTGACCGTAGAAATTTCTCCTGGATCAAGCTGAGAGTTTTGATTTTGATCAAGATATATAGTCCAGCCTCCTAGACCAGGTTCACCAGAATCTTGCTGACCATTGCCATTTAAATCATGCCATTTACGACCTTGGATTTCACCAGGAACCAAAAGAGGTTCAAAATTGAGATAGATTTCCGAATCATTATCATCAAAACTAGACCAGACGACATTATTTCCTGAGATTCGGGGACTATTATCAAAGGTATCATTGTCAGTTAGTTGAATAGTTTGATTGCCATCATAGAGATAAATTTCATTATCATTGCCATCAGAACCAGACCAAACTATGTTATTCCCTGAAACTAGAGGATTGGATTCAAAGGTAGTGTTGTCGGTAATTTGAACAGTCTGATTACCATCATAGAGATAAATTTCTGCATCACCATCATCATAACCTTGCCAAACAACATTATTACCAGAAATTTGAGGATTGAAGTCATTGGTAGCGTTGGCGGTTAGTTTTGTAACATTATTGCCGTTATAGAGATATATTTCTGAATCTTTGCCATCGAGACTAGACCAAACGACATTACTACCTGAGATTTGAAAACTCGATTCCGAAAACTCATTATCGGTGAGTTGAATGGTTTGACTACCATCATAAAAATAAAGTTCTAAATCTATATATCCAGAGCGATCGACATCAACATAGTTCGACCAAACTAGGTTATTACCAGAAATTTGAGGATTAATATCAAAAGTATCATTATCGGTGATTTGCCGAGTTTGGCTGCCATCGTAGAGATAAATTTCTGAATCATTACCATCATAACCAGACCAAACTACTTGATTGCCAAAGATCTGAGGACTATTATCATCGGTATCATTATCTGTGAGTTGAACTACAAAACCATCATTGTAGTTATACAGATAAATCTCATTATCATTGCCATCATAACCAGCCCAAACCACATTGTTACCCGATATTTCGGGATTATAGTCGCTGAAGTTATTATCAGTTAGGGAAAAAATAGCCATTGTAGCCTCCTTGCAGATTGCGTCCAGAGTCTAGCCAAAATTTAAATTAAAGTAAGAGCAGGGATTAGATCCTAACTAATGCTACTCTGACCTGGTTGCTAATTTCCGATTACTTCTTTAAACTTGACAGTCTTTAACTCAATCGGCGTTATTTTCAATTATTAGTCTTATAGAAGAGAGCTCAAATTCTAATTCTTGTCAGCTAACTATTTTCTCTAGACCTCTTCAATATGAGGTATCAATTCAATATAGTTAATATTGAACAAACTACTTCCCATATCCAACCTCATTTCATGACTGCCAGCAGTTAGATTAATACCACCAACGGCATTTTCCCAAGACTGCCAGTCGCCAGTGCCACTGAAACTAAGATTAGTAGTCTGTCCATCCAGAGATACATCCAAACTATGGGTTGTCTCAACATCAGATGCTACGCGAGCTCTCACTTCATAAAAACCATCTTCGGGAACATCGACATCATAAGTTAACCATTCTCCTTCTTCGATCCAGCCTACATTAAATCCACCGCCAATATCAGTAGTTGCTTCAATATCTACATCATTATTACGGTAAGCTCCACCACTATTGCCTGTAGTGGTATCAGAATAGTTAGTATAATCTTCGGCTTCGATTTTAATTGCCGTCACGGGTAGTAAATCAATATAGTTAAGATTAAACCCAGAACTTCCCATGTCTAAACGCAGTTCATGATTACCAGCATGAAGCTCAAGCTCTCCAGTTACAACGTTTTCCCACGATTGCCAACCCCCAGTATTATTGAAGTTTACGGTGTGAGTTTGTCCATCAAGGGTAATATCCAAACTATGGTCTCGATTCAGATCAGAGGCGACGCGGGCAGAGAGTTGATAAGAATCATCTTCAGGAACATGCAGATTATAGGTTAACCAATCACCTTGACTAATCCAGCCCACATTATAGCCACCACCAACATCGGTAGTTACTTCAAGATCGACATCGTCATTACGATAAGCCTCACCAGTATTGCCAGAAGTCGTATCGAAATAATTGACATAATTTTCTGCTTCAATGCGTGAGCCTGTTAAGGGTAGTAAATCGACATAGTTGATATTAAAGCCAGAGCTATTCATATCGAGACGTAGTTCATGGCTCCCAGCAGTTAAGTGAAGATTGCCACTGCTAACATCTGACCAAGACTGCCAGCCACCAGTACCCTCGAAACTGACATTACTAGCATGTCCATCTAAAGTAATATCCAAACTATGAGTTCGATCATCAAGAGCAGAAGCGACACGAGTAACGACTTGATAGTAACCATCTTCAGGAACATCTAGGTTATAGGTTAACCATTCCCCCTCAGCTATATAACCAACATTAAAGCCACCGCCAATGTCAGTAGATGATTCAATATCGACATTATCATTGCGATAAGCTCCACCGGTGTTCCCTATCGTTGTATCGTAATAATTTACGTAATCTTCTGCTTCGACTCTAATTCCTGCTAAAGGCTCGAAATTAAGATAAATCTCATTGTCATAGCCATCATAGCTAGTCCAAACTACATTATTACCTGAGATTTGAGGGCTATAGTCGGGAGTATTATTATCGGTTAGTTGAATGATATTACTGCCATTATAGAGATAAATTTCATCATCGTTGCCATCGTAGGCAGACCAAACTACGTTGTTCCCTGAAATTTGAGGACTATACTCATAGAGATCATTATCCGTGAGTTGAATAGTGTTGCTGCCGTTATAGAGATAAATTTCATTATCATAGCCATCGTAGACAGACCAAACTACGTTATTACCTGAGATTTGAAGGCTATATTCAGAGGTATCATTGTCTGTTAGTTGAATAACATCGCTGCCGTTATAGAGATAAATTTCATCATCATAGCCATCGTAGGCAGTCCAAACTACATTGTTACCTGATATTTGAGGACTATACTCATAGGTATCATTGTCTGTTAGTTGAATAACATCGCTGCCGTTATAAAGATAAATTTCATTATCATAACCATCGTAGGCAGTCCAAACTACGTTATTACCTGATATTTGTGGGCTGTATTCGTAGGTATCATTGTCTGTTAATTGAATAACATCGCTGCCGTTATAGAGATAAATTTCATTATCATAGTCATCGTAAGCAGTCCAAACTACATTGTTACCTGATATTTGGAGAGCATATTCATAGGTATCATTGTCTGTTAATTGAATGACGTCACTGCCGTTATAGAGATAAATTTCATTATCATAGTCATCATAGCCAGTCCAAACCACATTGTTACCTGAGATTTGTGGGCTGTATTCGTAGGTATCATTGTCTGTTAGTTGGGCTATAGAACGACGATTGTGGTCATAGAGATAAATTTCATAATCATTGCCGTCATAGCTATACCAAACCACATTATTGCCTGATATTTCGGGGCCATAGTCATCGAAATTATTATTAGTTAGGGGAAAAACAGCCATTGTAGTCTCCTTGGATATTGCACCCAGAGTCTAGTCATAATTTAAATTAAAGTAAGAAAAGAAATAACAACTAATTTTTATTTGGCTTAGTTGATGATTTCTGATTACTTTTTAAACTTGACAATTTTTGACTCAATTGGTGCTGCTTTCAATTATTAATGTGTCTTCTCTCAATAGGGCTGGGTTGAATAAAAAATGCTTCTTTTTTTATAAGATTTTTGATATTTGTTGAAAATGACGATTCTGAAATTTCCAACGGAATAAGCAATATTACCCGAATCAATCCACACCAGACTTATTAATATCTAGAGAAGAGAGAGCAATTTTGAATTCCTGTCAATTAGCTTCTATGAATTTGATTTTTATCTTTATCAAAATCTTCAATTTAATAGGTTGGAGAGTTCATTTATTTTGAAGATTAAAGATTACAAATACTTATTTGTTTGTCTTCATTATGTCTTAAATTTATTTTTTTTGGGTCAATTTTTGTAATTTTATATTAAGTTTGCTTTTAGGCTAAACACGATCGCACTACCTAAGAAATATTAATACGCGAGCATTACCGCTGTAAAACATCTCTAACGGTAATCTTTTGTACAGCAGAGTAAGCGCCAAAAGATCGGTTTATGGTTAATTGTAATTCGACAGCGTTATTAGCTTCTAGATATTGGGGTGGAATTGGTAATTGACCTAAATTTAGAGTAAAGCGATCGCGATTCTGCATAATCGCCTCAGGAGGCACTTCACCTTCATATTTAGTTCTATAATCGGAAACTCGGCGGAATCTCGCATCGTCCGTAGAGTCACTCACCCGATATTTAACAGAAAAACTAGTATTGATAATATCTGATTTATTAGCTTTATCAACTAAGGCCAATTGCAAATTTTCTTCTACTCCAGAAAATCCTTCACTTTTGAGCCGTTTCACATCTTTTTCTAAAATAGCATTAAAAACAAATACTTCGGTGATATTATCTCTTTTTAACTCATTGGTTTCTATCCATAGATCTTCGGGAAAAGCAATCTTGACATCATCTTCCCTTTCCAAAGCGAGAGTTACTCTTTGATTGGAAAAATCTCTAACCGATTGAGCAGCATCCCAAACTAAAAGCACGGTATGTTCTTGACGATTAACTAATTCTTGATATTGATCGGCAATAATTGAGCCAGGAGCCAACAAATCACTAGCTCCAGTACGAGTTTTCCAATGGTTCTTCGAAAGGGTAAAACCGCGATCTTTAAGCTCGGAAATATTAATCGTGGTTTGCGGTTGATCTGGTGCTAGAGATTTATCAAGGTTAATCACCGTCAGATTCCCTAAACGTCCATCACGACCAACTCTGCCGTCGCGACCTGTTCTACCAGAAATACCATCGGTACATTGAAACTCTTCAGTCGTGCAACTATATTTAGAGCTGCCAGGCTTGCCAGTACAAGTCTGTTTGTTCCAGTAGGGCACAGAGCATTGACAACCTTCGCCACCAATTCCGCCTTGGCCGCCAAGTCCTCCTTCTCCCCCAGCAGCGATCGCGTATATCTGCCGCAGATAGCTTTTATCTGTCGTATAAACTGTCAGAGAACCACCATTCCCGCCGGTACCACCATCGCCACCATCGCCACCATTTCCGCCATCAGAAGCCTGAAGATTTTTTGATGCTTCTGGTTGCTCTTCACAAAGAGATTCTCCCCCTTGAAGACCGTCTTCTCCGACAAAACCATTTTCTCCTGATAAATCCAAAGTCATAGGCGAACCATCAGCAAAAACAGTCAGAGAATCGCTATCTCGTCCATTTTGTCCTCTTTGCCCAGAGGGAGAGTCCGACCCAATTTTGCCAAAAGCCTGAATTTCTGCTGCTTTAAGATAATAAGAGCAGAGAAGAGAAGAAGTATTTTGGGGAACAAATTGTGGAACAACTAGGAAGACAAAAGCAAGGGGAAGAGTTTTTCCCAGAAAACGTAATGGCATGATTGAGGAGCTATAATCTGACTAGACACCCGCCAGTTGTATTACATATTTTCAAGATTTGTCAAGACTTAATTAACTAGTGATTACAAATCGCAGTTCGAATTGTAAAGGTTGAACAATCCTAAATTTTGTTGCATCTTGAGTTTTCCCAGGCCAGAAAATTATAAACTTTTTTGGAGAGAACATAAGATATTTGAAAAAAGGACATACTGATTGATTCATGGCTTATTTTTGGTTTAAAGCATTTCACCTGATTGGGGTGGTTGTTTGGTTTGCAGGTTTATTTTATTTGGTGCGCCTTTTTGTTTATCATGCAGAAGCAAACTTGGAACCCGAACCTGCCCAAGGTATTTTAAAAAAACAATATGAAATAATGGAGAAAAGACTCTACGGGATCATTACCACTCCAGGGATGATTGTTGCCGTAGCTTGTGCTATTGGTTTAGTCTCCACTGAACCAGCAGTGCTCAAATCCGGTTGGTTGCATATCAAATTAACAATGGTAGCAATTTTGATTGGCTATCATTTCTTCTGCAAAAGAATTATGAATCAGTTGGCAAAAGATGAATGCAATTGGACAGGTCAACAATTTCGAGCCTTAAACGAAGCTCCAACAATCTTATTGGTAGTTATTGTCCTGCTTGCCGTATTTAAAAATAGTCTTCCTTTGGATATTACAACTTGGGTGATTTTTGCTTTAGTGCTTGCTATGGCCGCAAGTATTCAACTTTATGCCAAAAAACGTCGTCTTGATAAAGAAAAATTAGCAACACAAACTAAAGAGCTAGAGCTTACTCCCAAGACTGCCGAATAATATTAGACTTGTTGTGAATTAAGCTCAAAAAATCAGTCAAACCCTTGTTATTCAAGATATTCAGCTATTTTTAAGTAAAATTGACCTTAAGGCTTATCTGGTAAGCTGTTTAGTAGTTTTAAATTTTATTTCACAACAAGTCTATTAGAGAGAAGAAAAATCAGTTGCAGATAATTGTTTTAGATGATGATCCCACAGGTTCACAAACGGTTCACAGTTGCTTGTTGTTATTGAAATGGGATGTCGAAACCCTCAGATTGGCATTACGAGATCAAGTACCTATTTTCTTTGTCTTAACCAATATTAGAGCGCTTTCCCCCAGCCAAGCAGCAAATGTAACTCAGGAAGTCTGTCGCAACCTGAAAATTGCTTTAGCCGCAGAAAATATTAGTAATTTTCTAATTGTCAGTCGCTCCGATTCCACTTTAAGGGGGCATTATCCCCTAGAAACTGACGTAATAGCCCAGGAGTTAGGCGGGTTTGATGCTCATTTTCTCACTCCTGCTTTCTTTGAAGGTGGCAGAGTTACGGTCAATAGCACCCATTATTTATTATCTGATGGCCAGAAAATTCCCGTAAGTGAAACTGAGTTTGCTCGCGATTCGATGTTCGGCTTCAATCACAGCTATCTACCTGATTATGTCGCCGAAAAAACTCAGGGAAAAATCGCTGCATCAGAAGTAATCACTATTCAACTTGAAGATGTCAAGTCAGGGGATCTTACTTCTCAACTGCTGGGGCTGAAGAATAACGCTTGTGTTGTAGTCGATGGAGAGACTCAAGAAGATTTTGACCGATTCGCGATCGCTCTTCTGAATACAACAAATCAGGGAAAACGCTTTCTCTTCCGTTCTGCTGCCAGCTTGATTACATCCCTAGCTAAATTGGGCAAACAACCTATTCCCGCCTCAGAAATGGCCCAGTACAAGACCCAGCAAAAGCCAGGGGTAATTTTAGTTGGTTCCCATGTAGAGAAAACAACTAGACAATTAAAAGAACTTTTAACCCAGCCTGCGATCGCAGGTATTGAACTTGATGTACTGCGGTTACGGAATAATCCAGAAGCTCGTGAAATAATGTTCCCAGAAATTCTTAATCAAGTTTTAACTGTTTGGCAACAAGGAAAAACTCCAGTAATTTTTACCAGTCGGGAAGAAGTAACTTTTGATGATCTTCAAGAACGAATTGATTTTGGCGAAGCTATCTCCGCTCTCTTAATGGATCTGGTGGGCAGCTTACCTTCAGATATTGGATTTTTAATTAGTAAAGGTGGAATTACCTCGAATAACTTGCTGAGTAAAGGTTTGAAGCTAACTACTGTGCGATTATTAGGTCAAATTTTACCTGGTTGTTGTGTTGTCCGCACTGCGATCGATCATCCTCAGTTTTCCCATTTACCTGTGGTTTTATTTCCCGGAAATGTTGGCAATGATCAAAGTTTAGTTACTGCATGGAAAATAATTGATCTGGTGTAGATTTTGACTCGAATTTTCCTGATCAACAATTTTTAGTATAATGGGGGGGACTAGTTAAGAAGCCAAGAGAGGGAAACTATGGTTTTAATGGTTCAACTGCTCCTAAACCCAAAAAATGGAGCTACCTACATAACTTGTCCAACGAGTAAGGTATAACTAAAAAGTAGAATTTTCATCTTAATTTTTCAAGATTTAGTTCACTCATAACTGCAAAATTTTGTTTAGGAGATATTAAGCTTTGAGAGAAGATAGCAGTAAGCCTACACAGCATTGCAACTCTTGGTTAACCCAGAAAGATAAACTAGAAATCCGAAGAAAAGAAAACAGATTTTCTGAGTTGTATGTAAGTTTCCCCCATCAAGCAAAAATTGTAGTTTAGAGGTTGTTACCAGTGATTGCTCTGCCTATTCCCTGGAATAAAAGTAAAGGTAGCACTCTTAGTTTTGCTTCAACTCTCTACCTTTGCCCAATTTTAGATTTACTCCTAGCTAATATTCCTTCGCAGTGGAAAGCCGAAATTAGATTAGGATTACAAGAAGCTTTAGTCAATGCCGCCAGACATGGCAATAAACTAGATCCTAGTAAAAGGATCTTTGTTGAATTCAATGTGACGCCGACAGAATATTGTTGGATTATCAAAGATGAGGGAACAGGCTTTGAGCCTCAATGTTCTTGTCATGCGATCGCTGAGCCTCTTCCTTTGCCTGCGGTCGAAGCAGAAAGTGGTAGAGGTTTGTGTATATTGCATGAAGTATTTGATTTAGTTCACTGGAATGAAGAGGGAACCCAAGTTACCTTAGCGATACGAGTGAATAATCGCGATCGCAATCAACCAATGATTTTGTGATTTAACCTAAAAATCTAAAATTTATTTAATGTCTAACCAGAAATTATTAACCGCAACTGGATTGTATAAAAGTTTTGGTGGCATCAAAGCCGTTAATAACGCCCAAATAGATGTAGATCACGGTAGTATCACTGGCTTAATTGGGCCTAATGGGGCAGGGAAAACAACCTTATTTAATCTACTGTCTAATTTCATTAGTTCTGATCAAGGGCAGGTAATTTTTAATGATCAACCGATTCATCATTTGAATCCTCATCAAATTGCTCAGCAAGGTTGTATTCGGACTTTCCAGGTGGCGCGGGTACTATCTCGATTATCCGTACTAGAAAATATGTTGCTCGCCAAACCACAACAAACGGGAGAAAATTTCTTCAAAGTTTGGTTTCAACAATCGCAATTGAGACGAGAAGAACGAGCCAATAAAGAAAAAGCGATGAATATTTTAGAATCCGTTGGCTTAGCGGCCAAGGCTGATGATTACGCTGGGGCTTTATCTGGCGGGCAAAGAAAACTTTTGGAAATGGCCAGAACTTTAATGGCCGATCCGAAGCTAGTTCTTTTAGATGAGCCAGCTGCGGGAGTGAATCCTACTTTGATTGGCCAAATCTGCGAACATATTGTGAACTGGAATAAACAGGGAATTTCCTTTCTGGTGATCGAACATAATATGGACGTGATCATGTCGTTATGCGATCGCGTTTGGGTCTTGGCCGAAGGAACCAACTTAGCTGATGGTACACCAGAAGAAATTCAAAGTAATCCTGCGGTTTTAGAAGCTTATCTCGGGGAATAAAGCATAATAGAATATAGTAATTTGTAACCTGTAATGTGAAGAAAAAAAAGGCTAAGCTTGGGCCAGCTAAAAGCTAAATAAACCCAACGAATTCATATCAGGCGAATTGCTTAAGACTATGTTAAATATTACATTCAATTATGATTTTGACACCGAAGGCTTTTTTAGTGGTTCCGAAGGGTCAGTAAGACGAGCAACCCTAGAACAAGCTGGTAGTTTTTATGCAAATTTTATTACCGATAATCTCTCAACAATAGCTCCAGATGCTGCGTTAAATAATTGGTCAGTCGTTTTTTCTAATACAGCAACCGGCAATCAACAATCTATCGAAAATCTAACCATTCCAGAAAATACTATTATCATTTATGCTGGCGGGCGAGATCTTGATGGTTCTCTGGGGGAAGGAGGACCTGGAGGGTTTACGGCTAGTGGCACAACAGATTTTCTCAATACTGTCAGAGGACGGGGTCAAGCAGGTGCATTAAGCGTACCCAATACCGATTATAGTTTATGGGGCGGCTCGATCACTTTTGATACGAACATCGTTTTAGAATCCAATACTTTCGAATGGCACAATAGTATCGATCCAGAAGGATTAGAATCTGACAAAGTTGATTTTTTATCAGTTGCGATTCACGAGCTGGGACATGTTTTCGGTTTGGTCAATGGGGAAGATAATTCTTGGACTAGTCAGATCAGTGGGACAAATTTTACGGGGACAAATGCCTTAGCAGTCTATCGAGCAGAAAATGATCCTAATGCAACTTCTGTTCCTTTGAATAATAATGATTTCGAGCATTGGGAAAATGGTACTACTAGTTTCACTTTAGACAATGTCCCTCAAGAACCAGCTATGACTACTGGTGGTGAGCAATTAGGGCAAAGGCAATTGCTGACTAATTTGGATTATGCAGCTTTTGAAGATATCGGTTGGGAACTTGATTTTGATGAGCTCGATACTCCTATCTATCGTTTCCAAAGTAATGTCACACCTGGTACCTATTTATTTGTGGGGGAAGCGGAAAGACAAAATATCAATCAAAACCTGAGTGACAATTTTATTGATGAAGGGGTTGCTTTCAATGCTGCGATCGCGCCTAATGATGAGCTAATTCCTCTATTTCGGTTTCAAAGTACTCAACTACCCGGCACCTATCTCTTTGTGGGGGAAGCAGAACGCAATAGTATTAACGCCGATCCTAATTTATCTAGTAGTTTTAACGAAGAAGGTATTGCTTTTTATGTTTATGGTGCTGGGGCAGACGAAGCCGCGCCTTTTTCTCGGTTCCAAAATTCTTCGGTGCCAGGAACCTATCTTTATGCTACAGGTACTGAAGCTGCCAATATTCGCACTAATTTACCAAACTTTGTCGAAGAAGGAATTGCCTTTGAAGCGGGCATCTAATCTTAATAGCTTTTGAGGTAAAGCTCAATCGCTTGCTCCGTATCACCCATGAATTTGATCTTTCCCTGATCTAGCCAGATCGTTTTTTTACAGGATTCGGCAATTAATGTCATTGAGTGAGACACTAACAAAATAGTAATGCCATCTTGCCAAAATTCCTGCATTTTTTGCTCACATTTATATTTAAATCCTTCATCTCCCACGGATAAAATTTCATCAAGAATTAAGATATCTGGTTCTACATCTGTCGCGATCGCAAAACCCAATCTAGCTTTCATTCCTGAAGATAAGCTTTTAACTGGGATTAAACCATATTCCTCTAATTCGGCAAATTCTAAAATGCTTTTGGCTCTCTCTTTCATTTCTTGACGAGTAAAACCCAACATTACGCCATAAAAAATTATATTATCAAGCACGGAAAGCTCTTCATCGAAACCAGCTCCTAATTCAATTAGCGGGGCAATCTGTCCTTTAACTTTCACCGAACCAGTAGTTGGTTGCAAAATGCCACAAATTACTTTTAATAAGGTCGATTTCCCAGAACCATTAGCACCAATAATCGCAATTTTCTCTCCCCGCTCAATTTCTAGTTCAATCTCGTTTAAAATTAATTTTTTAGCAGGTTGGCGATACTTTCCTTCAATAATAGATAGTATCGTGCGCTTGAGATCGTAAGAGAATTCTTCTTGCGTTCTGCGCCATAAAGAGACTTTATCTAATCTAATCGCTTCTGTCATTTTCTAGAGTAAATCCATAAATTTTTCTTGCCACAATTTAAAAGCGATCGCCCCTAACGTCAAGACGATACAACCACTGAACAACGAATGAAATATCAAGGTAATATTTGGTAAATCACCTGATAAACTAATTTGCCGAATACTTTCAATTATGGGAAATAACGGATTTCTTACTAAAACTGGTCTAATTTCGTTAGGAACAATTTCTGGAGGATAGAATATTGGTAAACTAATCCAGATTAAAAATGTCAATAACTCATAGAAATAGGGTAAATCCCGAAAAAAAACATATAATGCTCCGGTTAAAAATCCAACTCCTGTACAGACTAAAGCTAACGCTAGTAAAGGAAATATAATTGCTAAAACATTGAGAATATTCTTGGATAAAATCAATGTTACTAACATTAGTAAGGGCAATCCTCCCATCACGAATTGAAATATATTCGCGCCAATACAAGATAAAGGAAAAATAAATAAAGGTAATTTAATCTTATTTACGATCGAGCCGTTGGCTACGACACTCGCTAGAGCTTGGGCGGTCGAAGCAGAAAAGAAATTGAAGATGATTAGACCAGTAAATACAGCCAAAACATAATTCAAAATCGAATCGTCGTAATATACGGCGAAAGCAGTCCCAAAAACTGCGCTATACAATATGGTCATGATTATCGGATTTAATAATGACCAATATATACCTAGAAAAGAACCACGATATCTTTTTTTTAGATTGCGTCGAACTAAAACATAAAGGAGCTCCCAATGCCATTTTAGTCGAGATCTTCTCTCGTTTAGGTGAGTGGATGCAATCATAAGGATCTGGAATAGGAGGACGACTAGAAGCGTATTTTACACTACGCATCATCTTATCTCACAGCAATTTTAAATTGGAAATGTTGCACATGGGGTATATCCTATAATATTGAATTGCTCAAATAGATATTGCCCAGCGTGTTAATTATTAAAACGATCGCGGAATTAAAAACTTCTCTCGACTCAGAAAAAACTGGACTAAAAATTGGTCTTGTTCCCACAATGGGCGCATTACATCAGGGTCATATTAGTTTAATTGAACGAGCTGTTCAAGAATGCGATCGCGTTGTAGTCAGTATTTTTGTCAATCCTTTACAATTTTTCCCTACAGAAGATCTCTCTCAATACCCTCGTCAGTTAGCCACCGATGCTGCTCTTTGTGAATCATTAGGCGTCGATATTATTTTTACCCCGACTGCGATCACTCTGGGCCTTAACGTCAACGCTGGAACCCAAGCTCACATGACAACAGTTATTCCACCTGAAAACATGACATCGGGTTTATGCGGCAAATATCGCCCTGGACATTTCACAGGTGTTGCCACCATCGTTACGAAACTATTAAATATAGTACAACCAGATCGCGCCTATTTCGGACAAAAAGATGCCCAACAATTAGCAATTATCCGTTGCTTGGTCGCCGATTTAAATTTACCGATTAAGATTATTGGTTGTCCGATTATTCGCGAAGCATCGGGACTTGCTCTTAGTTCTCGGAACCAATATCTATCTGCAACAGAGAAGTCCCAAGCTACCATTCTTTATCGCAGCCTGAAACAATCAGTACAAGCCTTTTTTCGAGGAGAAACACAAGCCGATAAATTAATCAAAATTGCTCAAGAGTCATTAGCAACTGTCAGCGAAGTTCAGCTGCAATATATTGAGCTGGTAGATCCTCTCACTTTACAGCCTATAGATGAGGTAAAAACTACAGGGTTAATCGCGATCGCAGCTCATGTGGGCAATACTCGTTTGATTGATAATATGATTCTGCGTCAACCGATTATTGCGATCGATGGCCCCGCAGGCGCTGGCAAGTCTACCGTAACTCGTCGAGTAGCCGAACAATTAGGATTGCTTTATCTTGATACCGGGGCTATGTATCGTGCTGTCACTTGGTTGGTAATGGATTCGGGAATTGCCGTGGATGAAGAGACCGCGATCGCCTCTCTAGTCAAGGATGTTGTAATAGATTTAATCCCTTCAGATTCTCCTGAGATTCCCATTGGAGTTTATATTAACGGGCAAGAAGTCACTAACGTAATTCGCACTCCCGAGGTCACAGCCAATGTTTCTGCGGTTGCTGCTCAAGCTGCGGTTCGTCAAGAGTTAGTAAAAGCTCAACAGCTTTGTGGAGCTAAAGGTGGAGTAATTGCTGAGGGTCGAGATATTGGGACTAATGTTTATCCCAATGCTGATTTAAAGATATTTTTGACTGCTTCAGTGGTAGAAAGAGCGAGAAGAAGAAGTCTTGACTTGAAAAATCAAGGTCAGGAAAATATTGATTTACAACAATTACAACAAGATATTCAAGCTAGAGATGAGAAAGATAGTAGTCGTGCGATCGCTCCTTTGAAAAAAGCTAATGATGCGATCGAAGTTATTACTGATGGTTTAACTATTGAGGAGGTTATAGAAAAGATTATTTCTCTCTACCAAAACTTAATTATGGAAGAATAATTTATCATTAGGGAGAATTTGAAACTACTTCAGAAATAAATTGTTTCTTATACATTCTTGTCTTGGATTCATTCTGATTCATTAATAATACATATTTTTTAATTATTTCAGGTTGGATGCCTTTAACAAAAAAACTTGACTCTATTACTTTATACTCAGAATTTTCCAAGAAATAAAACTTCAAATCATCATTTTTATCCCAAATCCATACTTCCTGAATACCTAAGTTTTTAAATTTCTCTAAATCTTTAATATTACCACTAGAAAAATTGATTTCAATAGCCAAATCTGCTACTTCTTTAGGCTCTCCGAACATGTAACTTGAATCTGGCTCTTTTCCCGATTTTAAGTTCTCTATTTTATATGTCGTGGAACCCATAAGTATGTAATCTATTTCTTTATAGTCACAGTAGGAAACGATTAGTGACTCCATATTTCTATTAATGTTTTCATGCCTTTTCCCAGGACACATTAATTCTAATACTCCATCTAAATAGGATATCCTACACCAAGAAATATCTCCAATGCTTTCCAAAAGTTGTATGTATTCTGTCCATTCTGCACCTTGGAATATATAAATATTATCACTAATGTTATCTTGTTTATTAATATGAAATCTCTCAGCAAAATCAACAAATAACTCAAGATCAGATAGTTCACTTTTATTAGATTGATTTATGGTAGGTAATAAATCCATGAGCAATATTTTTTTAGTGATTTTTCTCTTAATTCTGCATAATAAACTGCTTTTAGCCAATTAGTATTTAAATATAATTTCATCTCTCTTTCTGGCATTATTCAACATCCCACGGTTGCCAAAGGATTTGCCGCACAAACCAGACGTTTTAAAATTTGCTTCAAGACCATTGCCGTCCAATCAATATCAGCTTTGGTTGTATCTTTGCCTAAAGTTAGACGAATTCCTCTTTTGGCTGCCAACTCGTCGTAACCCATAGCCAATAAAATCTTACTAGGGTTTAATTTGCCACTGTTACAAGCAGAACCTGCACTAATACCAATGCCTGCCAAATTTAATTCCCGTACCAGAGTTTTGCCTGTGACATCCTTAGTCTGACTGGCAAATAAATCACTGAGAACAAAGCTAACATGATGAGGAAGCCGATACAAACGATCGCCTGTGGGAACCAGATAGGGACAATCAACAAAATGATCAAATAAGCGATCGCGTAATTCCCGCAATCTCGCAGTCTCAACAGCCATTTCTTGAGCTGCCAACTCAGCCGCAACCCCAAAAGCCGCGATCGCGGGAACGGCCTGAGTTCCCGAACGTAATTTATTTTCCTGACCACCCCCATCAATCAAAGGAAGTAAATTCACTCCAGGTCTAATGTACAAAGCTCCAGCACCTTGTACACCATAGATTTTATGGGCCGACATCGATAATAAATCTATGCCCAATTTTTGAACATCAATCGGTAATCTTCCTGAAACTTGTACCGCATCAGTATGAAAAAGAATATTATGTTTTCGCGCAATATAAGCTAATTTTTCAATTGGCTGTAGAGTCCCAATTTCACTTTGTCCATAAATAATCGAAATTAAAACTGTATTTGGTTGAATTGCAGCTTCGAGATCCAGAGGATTTATTCTACCTTGATGATTAACCCTCAAACGAGTAACTTGCCAACCTTGTTGCTCTAAAAACTTTGCTGGCTGAGAAACCGCCGAATGCTCAATACTGGAAATAATTAAATGTTGCGGCGTCGCATATTGTTGAGCAATTCCCATAATTGCCAAATTATCTGCTTCTGTGCCACCAGAAGTAAAGACTACCGATTCTGAAGTAACAGCATTGATGAGATTGGCTACTTGTAATCTCGCTATTTCTAATGCGATCGCGGATCTTTCGCCCCAGGCATGCAAACTTGAAGGATTGCCCCACTGTTCTACCATTATTTCCTGCATCTTCGCGATCGCTTCTGGCCGGGGCGGAGTCGTTGCACTATAGTCAAGATAGATTTGCATTTATGAATATTAAGATTTAATAATTTTTCAGCTAATAGGCTTGACTCTATTGTAATACTACTGTGCCAATTAAGGGTTAAGGAAAAGTCAATAAAGCAAATTCAATTATTCGGGGCGATAGGGTGCTTCTTTGAGTAAGTGGCTAATTAGGAGTTTGAGAAAAAACAAAGGTAGAAACCATTCCAGGCCAACTGTTGGTGTAAACAAATAACTATTACCCAAAACTGCTAATCCGTAAAGTCCAAATGCTACAGGACGTTGAAGATATAGAGGCGTCTGAAGAATTAAGATAGCAGATCCCATTAAATAACTAGATACAATCCAAAAGAAACTCCAGTCTGAAGCGCGAAACAACAGTGCGACTAGGAAAATATGAACGAGATGAATACTGACAAATACTAAATGATCTTTCCAGGTTTGATCCTCTCGATGAAACCAGCGTTTAGCTGAAGAGGTGGCATTAGTGAGAGTTCCACCTAATAAGTCCAATCCGAAAAAAGCAATTAACCCTAATTGGAGATAAGTCCAATTTATAGATAGGGTTTGAGCATAAATTGGCGCAGCTATCGCGAATATAAAAGCTGGAATAAATTGTATCAGTAATTCCGCAGTTGTTGGTTCTACTCCCGTAAGACGATCCAACCAACCTCGTAAACCAGGACGAGGTGACGAACAATTCCAATCAATAAGCATTACATTATTTACCTCATAACAGTTGTCATGTAACCTAAGATAACAACTGTTATGATAATCTGTCAATAATTAACCCTATATCCCTGTAATTTATGTCTCAGCAAGATAGACGAATTGAAGTTTCGGCTGCAGCTTGGAAAGTTATCGTCCGAGAAGGTTTAGACCGTACCAGTATTAGGGCGATCGCTAGAGAATTGGACTGTACGACAGGAGTTGTAACTCATTATTTTCGAAATAAGCAGGAATTGATTTTATTTGCACTCAATCAGGTTACAGAAAATCTGAAACAGGCAATGCAGGAAGCAGCCCAACAACCTCCCAGTATTGAAAGGTTAGTCGAAATGTTATCGGCATTTTTGCCCTTAGACACCAAAAGGCAAGAAATACTGAAAGTCTGGGTAGCATTTCTGGGGTATGCGGTGGGGAGAGAGTCATTAATGCTCCAACATCAAGCTAGTGCAGGTCAACTACGTGAATTAATTATGCAGGAACTAGAAATATTGAAGTCAGCGAAAAAAATCCGTGAAGATATAGATACGAATATTGAAGCAAATCTGCTTCTGGCTCTTGTAAATGGTATTGCTTTGGACTCTTTAATTCAAGAAAAATGTCTTAATCCTCGGCAACAAAAAATGTTAATTCGACGCTATTTTAAGGAAATTACCTATTGCCAGTGATTATAATACGATAGCTATTGGGCGTTGATTCATAGGAACCAACCCAAAGTTTGTATTTGCCCTCTTGCCATTCTCCTTCTAGAGCAGGATTGGCATTATTATAGTCATCATTACACCAAACACCTCCAGGCCCCTGAACTAAAATCGTCGTATCTGTAGTGCTCTCCACTTCGATTTTAAGGAATTCAAAAAAACTATTAAGAATTAGGATGTGATTGGGCTGTTGCTCTACCAAGCCATTACATGGGCCGGTGGAAGTTTCTTTTGTCTTAACAACTTCGATCGCGTCAATTCTTCCGTTACTAATCCCATCAATCGTCATCGGGTTAGGATTTATTTGATCATTTAGGGTAATATTCCTCACTAGCTCCTGTGCAAATATTGGAGTAGCTGTCGTTGCCACACTAAAAAGAGTAATGATGATCCTCAGCAGACTCAGATTTTTGATAATGGCTTCTCCTCTGGCATGATTGCTCTTCATAAATGACTGATACTCACTGGTTGTTAGGATGATTGTCGCAAAATTTACTTGGGTTAGGTAAAGTATTCCACTTTTTTAACTTGACGTTACAATATTTGTTCTGTTCCACTAGTACTCTACTAAGTCTGAAATAATATATAAAAGTTGAACAGGGGTTTCGGAGTATTAATGGTAGTTAAGCGTTTGGTTTTAGGGTTTTTGACATTGCTAGCTGTTGCTAGAGTCTTTCTCTCCCTGACAGTAAGTTTTTCGGAGCCTCAAATCCAAGGAAGGCTAGAATTGTATCAAGCTAATTTAGTGCTTTATGCTTCTCAGTTAAAACTAGAATCAGAAAATGGAGATTTAAATAAGATAATTGCTTCGGCATTAGGAGAGAGGCCAACGGCCACAGCATTAGAAAAATATCAGGAAAATCGCCAAGAAGCTGCGATCGCGAAAAAGAATTTTCAAACTCAATTGAGTCAAATAGCAAAAGGTATTAATAATTCAGATGTTTCTCTAGTAGAAAATTCCTCAGTCGCAACTGATTTATCCCCCCAAGCCCAACAAATACAAAAACAAATTGCCAGTATCAATCAATTTATTGATGAAATAGATTTAAAGCAAGGAATTTTATTGGCAAAAGAAGAGAAAGTAACCGAAGCTTTAGACATTTGGCAACAATTAATTACCCGACTTGATGAGCCTGATGATCAATACTCTCAAACCGCGATCATCTTAACAAATCTTTGGCAAGAATCGCCTCAAGTTTTACCAAATAGTCAAGCAATTATTAATACTAATCTTGATAGTTGGTTTCAGGATAAATCCCTAGAGAAATTGTATCAAGTATTAAATCAGCGAGAAAAATTAGACCTTTTACAGGAAAAGCAACAGTTAGCTGCTGCTAATGCATTTTTAAAACTAGCTCTAATTAGTGGCATTCCTGTTGTAGGAGGTTTCAGCGGTATTATTCTCTTGATATTTTTGGTAGTTCAGTTATTTATTAAAAAAGAAAATTCTATCTTGGCGACTAATAGTAATAAATCTTGGGATACTCCCTGGAATGGTGAAATTACTTGGCAAGTACTAATTGTGGGATTTTTCTTTATTGGTCAATTTGTGTTGCCATTTTTCCTCGGTATCGTAGGATTTAATGTTGCTAGTGCTGGATTAAGAGTTAAGGCATTGTATGTTTTGTTCACTTATCTTCTGATGGCAATTGGGGGAATTGGAGTTTTATATTATTCGATTAAATCTTATCTTCCTTTGCCAGAGGAATGGTTCAAAGTTAAATTATTTGATAATTGGATTGTCTGGGGATTTGGTGGTTATTTATTGGCGATTCCTGCGGTGCTCTTTGTTTCTTTAATCAATCAACAAATTTGGCAAGGACAGGGCGGGAGCAATCCCTTATTAGATTTGGCTCTACAAGCTCAGGACAAGGTCGCTTTACTCATATTTTTTGTGACGGCTTCGATCGCTGCTCCTATCTTTGAAGAAATTATGTTCCGAGGATTTCTTTTGCCATCTTTGACTCGTTATCTCTCGGTGTCCACAGCAATTGTGATTAGTGGTTTTATTTTCGCGATCGCGCATCTGAGTTTATCAGAAGTATTACCTTTGACAACTTTAGGTATTGTTCTCGGAGCCGTTTACACGCGATCGCGCAACATATTAGCGCCGATGTTACTACACAGTCTTTGGAATAGTGGAACTCTTTTGAGTTTATTTATCTTAGGAAGTCCTGTTTAGGATCTTTGAACTACTATGATCTCGCCCTTAATATAATCGCCTAACACAAGAGAAAGAATTCATTTCAATAAATTGTTTAATTTTCTTAAGTTATTCCTAAGTATTTCGCACAACTTAAAATTACTTAGTTAGAATCTTGGACGTCGTTGTCAAAAAGCAATTTTTAAATTAGTAGATAAAAACTATAAAAATAGCTGATTCAACGATATTTAATCAGCTATTTGAGAAGTGATTTTAAGATTTTTTATTAATAAAAATAGATTATTCGGGGGCAGAGAGATAGAACTGTGCGGATTACTTTAGATTATTACAGGATACTTAGTGTACCGATTAAAGCCACTCAAGAGCAAATTGACAAATCTTTTGCTGATCGCTGTCATCAAGAACCGCGTCGAGAATATAGTGAGTTTGCGATCGCGTCTCGACAGAAGTTACTCCAACAGGCTCATCAAGTCCTTTCTGATGAATCCCAAAGAGCAGACTATGATGCTAAATTCTTCAACGCGATCGCCGAAAGCAATGGCGAACTGAAAGAAATTCCCGAAACTGCTTCCGAAGAAGAACTCCCAACCGAAAAGGTCTCACCGCAAGTTCAGCTCTCGACAATTCCCGACGAAACAACAGAACCAATTACCCCCTCTATTGAAATATCCCATGACTTATTTGCTGGGGCATTATTGATTTATTATGAGCTAGCTGAATATGAACTTATATTGCGCTTAGGCGTAGATTATCTCAACAATACTATTTACGCAAATTTTGCTAATTCCCCAGAAAATACGGTCGAAGAAGTTACGGAAGAATCTACGACCAATGACCCAATCAAAGAAGATGTTATTCTCTCAGTTGTTCTATCTTATCTCGAATTAAGTCGTGAACAATGGCGGCGTAATAAATACGAAAATGCAGCCATCTCCGGACAAATGGGTATTAACCTCCTAGAAACTGAACAATTATTTCCCACCCTCAAAGCTGAAATTGAAATGGATGTTCATAAGCTCAAACCTTACCGAATTCTTGAATTATTAGCCAATAGTCCCAGTAATTCTCCAGAAAGGCTCAGAGGATTGCAACTACTCCAAGAAATGATCCGCCAACGGCAAGGTATTGAAGGCAGAGAAAACGACTATTCTGGACTAACAGTGGAGGAGTTTCTCCATTTCATCCAGCAGTTGAGAAACTATCTCACCGCTAAAGAGCAGCAAAAACTATTTGTCGCTGAAGCCAAAAAAGGTTCGGGCGTGGCCGGGTTTCTCGCGGTTTATGCTCTAATTGCTCGGGGTTACAGCCAGCAAAAACCCCAATTAATTCTCGAAGCCCAGCAGCTATTCCATCTACTCAGCAAGACTCAAGACATCTCCTGGGAACAATCAATCTGTTACTTACTGTTAGGCCAAACCGAACAAGCGATCGCCGCGATCAAAAAAAGTCCAGAATTGCAAATAGTTACAGCAATCAAAGAACATTCCCAAGATGATAGTGATTTATTACCTGGTATCTGTTTTTGTGGGGAAAAATGGCTTAGAGAAGATGTGTTATCGCAATTTTGGGATTTGAAAGATCATCCGATTACTTTAGATGAATATTTTAGTGATCCAAAGGTTCAAGATTATTTAGAGCAATTATCTCCCATCGCTCCTGTAGAAGTAAATACACCTCAACAATTGCCTCAAACAAAGGAAAAAACTAAACAGCGCCGCAGCTTTTTTCCCTGGGGAAGACAAAAACGACCCTCAGAAAAATCACAAATTCAAGCAGCAACTGGCCCATCAGAAATATCTCAGGTTAGTAATGCTAGTGCTACCGCAACTTTAGAGCGTCAACCCCAAAATAATTTAGATCCCGCCGTAGCCTCAGTTAGCAGGAACTCTAACATGTCAGTCAATAGCAAAGTTACAGATTCTCAGACTCGTAGCAATAACAATTCTCATAAACATATCTCTCCACCAAGAAGACCAAGCAATCGATCTCAAACTAGATACAAATCACCTCTATGGCTAATTTATCTTAAAAGTGCCATGCTACTGAGCGGTTTAATCTTTAGCCTAGGAGCTTTGGGTTTTTTCATTACTCAACAGACTATTAATCGCGATTCCCAAAAAATTGCCGAAACTGCTCCCAATGTAGAACCAACAAAAGCTGAAATTCCTGAACCAACAAAGCTGCCAGTCTCCCAACCCAACCCAGAACCCGTAAAACCGGCGCTGCCCTCATTCGATAATGCCTCGGCACAACAAGTTATTCAACAATGGCTTGATAGTAAATCAGCGGCACTAGGCAAATCACATCAAATAGATAAACTCAATAGTATCTTGGCTCCTGAATTATTAAATAGTTGGAGTAATACAGCTCGCTATTATCAACAAACTAATATTTATCGTAATTACCAACATAAATTAAAAATCACTTCAGTAGTTTTTGATCCACAAAAACCTAATGTGGCAACAGTCGATGCCGAGGTCCAAGAAATTGCTCAACATTATCAAAGTTCAAAACTAAACTCTGCTCAATCCTATGATGATAATCTCTTAGTCCGTTATCAATTAATTAAACAAGGTAATTCTTGGTTAATCCAAACAAGTCAAGTATTAAAAACACTCTGAATTGCATTAGGTTTTAGAGATTATAAAAGATAGGAAACTTTACCTTCTATCTCTTACCTCTTACCCATTACTCTCTTCTTTATCTGATGGTTATTTATGGTAGAATTTAAGAATTAAAAGCCATTATAAAGAAAAGTACCGATTAAATTAATTATTGAAAACTGATTTTTGGCTGATAAATCTAATTTTTGCCTGTTTTTGGAGTTTTTTATTCTATGACATCTTCCCAGGAACGGATTATTCCTACGGATCTGAGTAACGAAATGTCTCGCTCTTACCTTGAATATGCAATGAGTGTCATTGTGGGGCGAGCTTTACCTGATGCGAGGGATGGTTTGAAACCAGTCCATCGTCGTATTCTCTACGCTATGTATGAGTTGGGACTGACTCCAGAACGTCCGTTTCGTAAATGTGCCAGAGTTGTGGGGGAAGTTTTGGGTAAATATCATCCCCACGGTGATACCGCGGTATATGATGCTTTGGTGCGGATGGCTCAGGATTTCTCGATGCGCAGCCCTCTGATCAACGGCCATGGTAATTTTGGCTCGATTGATAACGATCCTCCCGCAGCCATGCGTTACACCGAATGTCGCCTACAATCTTTGGCGACGAATGCTTTATTACGAGATATTGAATCGGAAACAGTTGATTTTGCAGATAATTTTGATGGTTCTCAACAAGAACCTGTCGTTTTACCAGCGAGAATTCCTCAACTATTATTGAATGGCTCTTCGGGAATTGCTGTGGGAATGGCGACAAATATTCCACCCCATAATTTGGGAGAGTTAATTGACGGTGCGATCGCGTTAATTCAAAATCCAGAAATTACCGAACTGGAATTGATGCAACATATTCCTGGCCCCGATTTCCCCACAGGAGGACAAATCATCGGGCGCTCAGGAATTAAAGATGCCTATACAACAGGCCGTGGTTCGGTTACGATGCGGGGTGTAGCAGATATTGAAACAATTCATCCTAGGGGTCGGCAGGAAAAAGAAGCAATTATAATAACTCAATTACCCTATCAAACTAATAAGGCTTCTCTCATTGAGAAAATAGCTGATTTAGTTAATGATAAGCGTATTGATGGGATTTCTGATATTCGAGATGAAAGCGATCGCAATGGCATGCGTATCGTAATCGAATTAAAACGAGATGCCTATCCTCGGGTAGTTCTCAACAATCTTTTCAAACAAACCCCTCTACAATGCAACTTTGGGGCGAATATGTTGGCTTTAGTAGGTGGAGAACCCCAACTACTATCGATCAAGAAATTCTTAGAAGTTTTTGTGCAATTCCGCATCGAAACTATTACCCGACGCACCCAATATCTACTGCGCAAGGCTGAAGAAAGAGATCATCTCCTACAGGGTTTACTGATTGCCTTGGGAAGTATTGATCAAGTAATTGAATTAATTCGTCATGCAGCCGATACTGCTATGGCAAAAGAAGAATTGATGGCGCAATTAGAATTATCTGTAGTTCAAGCAGATGCGATTTTACAAATGCAACTGCGTCGCTTAACCGCTCTCGAAGCGGAGAAAATTCAGGGTGAACATGAAGATTTGCAATTACAAATCACCGATTTTAAAGATATCCTCGCTAAACGAGAACGCATTGAAGCGATCATCATCGAAGAAGTAACCAATATCAAAAACGTTCATGCTACTCCTCGCCGTACCGAAATTATCCAAGGAGAAGGGGAATTACTTGATATTGACCTCATTGCCAACGAACAAGCTGTTATTCTTCTAACTGAGCATGGTTACGTGAAAAGAATGCCTGTTAGTACTTTCGATGCCCAAAATCGGGCGACTAGAGGCAAAGCTGGAGCCAAAATCAAGGATGATGATGCGATCGAGCATTTTATTACCTGTTGCGATCATAATACTTTACTGTTTTTCAGCGATCGCGGAGTAGTCTATTCGCTCCCGGCTTATCAGATCCCAACAGCATCTCGAACTTCTCGGGGCACACCGCTCTTGCAAATGTTACCAATTTCCCAGGAAGAGAAAATTACTTCTGTTGTCTCCGTAGTCGAGTTTACCGAAGAGGAATATCTGGTAATGTTAACTCGCAAGGGCAATATTAAGAAAACTGCCCTCTCAGCCTTTAAATCTATTCGCTCTAATGGTTTGATTGCAATTTCCCTCGAAGAAGGTGACCAACTCAGATGGGTCAGACTTGCTAAACCAGAAGATAGCATTATCATTGGCACTCGCAATGGCATGGCAATCCATTTTAAAGTGGATCATCAGCAATTACGTCCTTTGGGTAGAGCAACCAAAGGGGTCAAATCCATGAAGCTCAAAGGAGATGATGAGCTAATTAGCATGGATATTTTACCTTCTCAGATAGTAGCCAGTATTGATACCAATCAGGATGATGAGGATGATGAGACAGAAGAAGTCGTTTCTAGTGAAGCCAACTTAGGACCTTGGTTACTGGCGATCACCACCAATGGTTACGGCAAAAGGGTTTCTGTTTCTAAATTCCGGCTGCAAAATCGTGCGGGAATGGGAGTTCGTGCCATTAAGTTTAAATCGGTTAGCGATCGCTTAGCCGCAATCCACGTGGTTAACCCCGCCGATGAGTTTATGATTGTTACCAATCGAGGAATTATAATCCGTCAGGTCGTAGATGCCATTTCTTTGCAATCTCGCAGTGCCACAGGAGTTCGGGTTCAAAGACTCGATAATGATGATGCGATCGCTGCTGTAGCTTTAGTTCCTCCTGCGGCCGATGAAGAAGAGACTGAGGGGGAAGGAGACGGAACTGAATAATATTGCTAATTGCTAATGGCTAATAGCTAATTGTTAATTGTTTTTAATTAATCTGTTTCAAACTGTAAGCTAATACTTGATAGCTTACAGTTTTTCTTGGTGTCAAGCGATTAGCTTAGCTAAGGTTGCGACGACAGAATCAGCTAAGGCTTGTAAATGATAGCCACCTTCGAGACCGAAAACAATATTACGAGTAATGTTACTTAAACATTGCGTAAAAAAACCATAATCATCAGGTTGCAAAGAAATACTCGCCAAAGGATCTTGATGATTGGCATCATAACCAGCACTAACTATCAATAAATCTGGTTGAAAATTTTCGATAAACGGAATTACTGTTTGCTCAAAGACTGGTTGGTAATCATCCATCGTACAACCAGGAGCCATCGGTAAATTTAATATATTATTATAATTACCTACCTCGCTACTATAACCTGTTCCCGGATAACAGGGATGTTGGTGCAGAGAACAATAAGCTAACTGAGGATTATCTTTAACAATATCTTCTGTTCCATTACCGTGATGAACATCCCAATCAACGATCGCCACTCGTTCAATTCCTGGTTTACTTAAAGCATAATTCGCCGCGATCGCAGCGTTAGAAAACAAACAAAATCCCATTGCCTGGTCTCTAGTGGCATGATGACCAGGAGGACGAGCTAGCACAAAAGCAGGATTGCCTGTCTCTAAAATAAGATCAACTCCATCTAGCCAAGCATTGACCGCCAGCAAAGCGATCGCATAACTATTGGGAGATACTGGGGTATCCGCGGTTAAATAGCCTCCTCCTGTTGCAGTAATCTCCCGAATCCTCGCAATATGTTCGCTCGTGTGGATCTGTTGAATATACTTAAGAGGGTCTCTTTTGCTTGGTAAGCGCCAACTTAGTTGAGATTTCCAGTCAACCTGAGATAATGCCTTTACGATAGCTCTTAAACG
The DNA here is from genome assembly GCA_039190385.1 of Cyanobacteria bacterium P01_F01_bin.143. Taxonomy (GTDB): domain Bacteria; phylum Cyanobacteriota; class Cyanobacteriia; order Cyanobacteriales; family Xenococcaceae; genus Xenococcus. The sequence goes on from JBCCYD010000001.1 coordinate 43,180, forward strand.
TTCGGGAGATTCAGGATGAGACCGCCCTGTTTTATGCTGTAGAAAATCTTCGGAGTAGATAATATGTAACATAGCAAATAACTTCTTATCGGTTTCTTTACTTAAAGAAGTTTAAATGAGAAAGCAGTAGACTAAAGGAAATCCACTGCTTAAAATCTCGAATATACTCAGTATTCTAATATACTATGTTTCTCTATGTTTCTATTTATTGTTGATGGACACAGAAGATGAACTATCTTCTTGAGGATGTCTTTCAGCTAATTTTAATACACCATAGATTGCGGTTAGATAGGCTGCCGCTAGAAACAAAATAAACAATGGTAGGTCTCCGTATTGCATGGGTTGGGAAGTAAAAATTAAGTTTTCAAAAAAAGTATGATACAAAACGTACCAAGAATAGTATTTTGCTATCCAAGTCAAGCCGGGCAGAGACCAATGAAATCAGCCACAGCAAAATAGGACGTTACAAATCACATTCAATTCAACTCGGCAGTAAGGTAGAATATATTCTATTCACCTCGCCCCACACCTTATCTGATTTGAGATTCCTCAGAGACTAGCAGATAGCTCCAGACTCTGGGATAAAAGAAGATACCCGCCCTTAATGAATATAGGTTCAAGTCCTTACTTAAGAACCATGTAGTGCAATCTTATTATCCAAAATG
>JBCCYD010000002.1:0-41780 GCA_039190385.1 Cyanobacteria bacterium P01_F01_bin.143
ATCAGAAGAATTACAGCAAAAATTAGAGACTTTTGAGACTGAAAGAGAAGTTTTTGGGCTAGTAACGGGTCAAATAATTAAAAAGAGAACTCGTAAAATAGCCTTCTTGTTTACAGGACAAGGTTCCCAATATCTTGAGATGGGACAGGAACTCTATCAAACTCAGCCTCTATTCCGTCAAACTTTAGAAAAATGTCAAGAAATTCTATCTCCCTATCTAGAAATTCCGCTTTTAAAAATAATTTATCCAGATTTAGTTTCTGAATCAGCGCTGATAACTGATAACTGTTCACTGATAACTGATTACGCTCAACCTGCTATATTTGCCATTGAACATGCCTTGGCAACCCTCTGGAAATCCTGGGGTATCGAACCCGATGTCGTCATGGGTCACAGTGTTGGTGAATATGTGGCAGCCTGTATCGCAGGGGTATTTAGTTTAGAGGATGCTTTAACTTTGGTAGCCCACCGAGGTAGGTTGATGCAACAATTACCTGCGAGTGGTGGGATGGTCGCGTTGATGGCCTCAGCAGAACAAGTAGAAAACGCGATCGCGCCCTACGCTCAACAAGTAGCGATCGCAGCTTTTAATGGCCCGACAAATATCGTGATTTCTGGTGAGCAGGAAGCTCTGGAGGCAATTTGTCAAGATCTAGAAAAACAAGGAATTAAGACCAAAGCCTTACAGGTTTCCCATGGGTTTCATTCCCATCTGATGGAACCAATGTTAGAGGAGTTTGCTACTATTGCTGGTTCAATCACCTATTCTAAACCGCAAATTAAACTAATTTCTAATGTTACGGGAAAAAGAATTAAAGAGGCGATCGCTACTGCCGAATATTGGGTAAATCATGTGCGGCAGCCAGTAAGATTTGCTGATAGTATCCAAACCTTATCTCAAGAAGGTTATCAAATATTTTTAGAAATTGGAGCGAAACCAATTTTGTCGGGAATGGCCTGTCAGTGCTTACCAGAGAATGAAGCAGTATATTTGCCTAGTTTAAGAGCAGGGCAGAGTGATTGGCAACAAATGCTTCAGAGTTTAAGCCAGTTATATATTCAGGGAGTAAAAATAAATTGGTCAGGATTTGATCAAGATTATCAGCGTCAGAAGTTGATATTACCTAATTATCCTTGGCAAACTCAGCGTTATTGGGTAAAAAATCATAATTCAGGAATTCTTCCTAAATCAAGCTTAACTATTGATAAATCAGGCAAATTTCGTCCTCTTATCGATAAAAAACTTCAATCTCCCTTATCAAAAGAAACTTTTTTTGATTTGCGGCTAACGATCCAAGATTTTCCTTTTATTGCGGATCATTTGGTTTGTGAAACTGTTATCGTTCCCGCTGCTTTTTATCTATCCATGTTGTTGGAAGCAGCAGCAGAAACTATGGAGGCTCAAGGATGTTTATTAGAAAGTTTATTTTTCCCCGAAGGATTGGCGCTTGAGGAAGAAGAAGTACGTCATGTCCAATTGGTTTTGACTGCTGAAGGTAAAAGTAATTCTTTTAAAATGATTAGTTTTGAAGATGGCATTAATAACAATACATCAGTTACATCTTGGTTAGTTCATAGTGTAGGTCAACTTTTATCTTCTACTAATATTCCAACACAAACCTTAGATCTAGAAGATATTAAATATCGCTGTTCAGAACCCATAACTAGTCAAGAATTATATGAAATCTTAGATACGCAACAAGTACAATTAGGTACAAGTTTTCAAGGAATTAAGGATATTTGGAGTGGCAATAATGAGATTTTATGTCAAGCTCATCTTCCCGAAGTCATTATTGATGGAGATGATTATCAATTCCATCCTGCTTTGTTAGATTGCTGCCTACAACTTTTTGGGTTTCAATTATGGCAAATACTAGGGAAAAAATCAGCAGCAAATTTTGATCAAGCTTTTGTTCCTTTTAGTATCGAAAAATTTTACTTTTATCAGCGTCCGACTAATAACGAATTATGGTGTTATGCTCGTTGTCGCTTACCAGAAGATGATGAAACGCAGGAGCAGAATCTAGTAGGAGATATCGAGTTATTTAATGAGCATGGGCAGTTAGTAGCTGAGATGATTGGTTTAGAGTTTAAACAAGCCAGTCGGCAACAACTTTTAGCTAATAAAAAACAAGCGATCGCTGATCATTTTTATAAAGGATCATGGCGTTTGCAATCACTTTTTGGGCAGCAATTATTACCAGAAAATTTACCAAGTTTAAATGTATTAGAGCAACAGCTTGCGCCCCTAGCTTCAGAATTAGCGCAGAAAACAGAGTTAAACAGCTACGTAGAGTTTGTTGGGCAATTAGAAGAGTTGAGTATTGATTATGTACTAAAAGCTTTTAACAATCTCAACTGGAATTTTTCTCTAGGCAAGCAATTTTCTGAAGAATCTATTCTCAAACAATGTCAGATAATTCCGCAACAAGAGAAACTATTTTTTCGTCTCTTGCAGATGCTAGAAGAAGCAAGAATTATATCCAAAATTGATGATCAATGGGAAGTAACACAAAATCCTCAAATAATTGTTACGGAGGAGAAAATTTCTAATTTATTAGCTTCTCCTGCAAAATCAAAAGCCGAATTGACTTTATTAAAACGTTGCGGCGAACAATTATCCCAAGTATTACAGGGAAAAACTGATCCAGTACAATTAATTTTCCCAGAAGGAGATTTAACCACGGCAACTGAACTTTATCAAGAATCTCCTGGGGCAATTATCTCTAATACTTTAGTACAACAGACAATTAAGATTGCCCTCGAAAAAATATCTTCATATCAGGGAGTCAGAATTTTAGAAATTGGAGGGGGAACTGGAGGCACTACTAGTTACCTTTTGCCCCATTTAAATCCGCAGCAAACGGAATATACTTTTACTGATATTGGAACTTTATTTACCACTAAAGCCCAGGAAAAATTTGCTGACTATCCTTTTGTTAAATATCAAACTCTGGATATAGAAAAGGATATTACCAAGCAGGATTTTAAACCGTATAATTATGATTTAATTGTGGCGGCAAATGTAATTCATGCTACTACTGATTTAAAGAAAACAATAGAAAATGTCAAGAAGTTATTAGCACCCGGAGGCATACTAGTTCTAATTGAAGGGACAACTCGCCAAAGATGGCTAGATTTAATTTTTGGTTTATTAGAAGGCTGGTGGAAATTTACTGATGTAGAATTACGTCCTGATTATCCTTTATTAAATTCGGCTCAATGGGAAAATCTCCTGGCAAACAATGGGTTTTCTGAAGTGGTAACGATTCCTAATCAAAATAATCTAGAAGTACCCTTTCAACAAGCTGTAATTATTGCTCAAACTGATAGTGATTCACCCAAAAAAGCTTCAGCTAAAACTGAAAATTGGTTAATTTTTGCTGATGAGAAAGGCATAGGAGCCAAAACAGCAAAACAGCTTCAATTACAAAATAAAAACTGCATAGTAGTTAAACCGGGAAAAGAATATCAACAGTTATCAAAAGCAGAATTTACGATTAATCCCTATAACCCAGAAGATTTTACAAAACTACTAACCAACGTGACAGCAGAAGTTTCTAACTTGCATGGAGTAGTTCAATGTTGGAGTCTTGTTGAGGTTGAAAGTAATAACTTAAATAGCCATAAGTTAGAAGAAGTATCTCGTAGAGTCTGTGGAACAACTTTATCTTTGGTACAAGCTTTAGTTAAAGTAACCAGTGATATAGTTCCTCGTCTCTGGCTAGTGACCCAAGGAGCACAACCTTTACCAGAAAATGAGCCAGAAATATCTGGCTTTGTGCAAGCTTCATTGTGGGGAATGGGAAAAGCGATCGCCCTTGAACATCCTGAACTTAATTGTGTGCGGATCGATTTAGATCCCAAAGTCGCGATCGCGGAACAGGCAAAATTATTATGTGCAGAAATCACCTCAGAAGCAGTTGAGGATCAAGTAGGATTTCGAGGGGATAGTCGTTATGTAGCCCGCCTAGTTGCCTCGCAATCTAATTCCCAAAGCTCTTTCAAACTTAAACCAGAACATCCTTATCTAATTACGGGAGGATTAGGGGGATTAGGATTATTAGTAGCTCGTTGGCTAGTAGAACAAGGAGTGAGATATTTAGTATTAGTCGGACGGAATAAACCCTCTGAGGCAGTTCAGAGCCAGTTGCAAGAATTAGAACAGCTAGGAGCAAAGATAGTTGTTCAGCAATCAGATGTTACCAACTTGGACTCTTTAGCTCAGGTATTTTCCGAAATCGAGCAATTCTTACCTCCATTAAAAGGAATACTGCATTTGGCAGGAGTTTTAGAAGATGGAATTTTACAGCAACTGTCTTGGACAGAATTTACTAAGGTAATGGCACCCAAAGTGCAGGGAGCCTGGAATTTACATACATTGAGTAATAATTATTCCTTAGACTTTTTTGTGCTGTTTTCTTCCGTTGCTTCTTTACTCGGCTCTTCAGGACAAAGTAATCATTGTGCAGCTAATGCTTTTTTGGATAGCTTAGCTTATTATCGTCAGTCTCAAGGATTACCAGGATTAAGTATTAACTGGGGAGTAATATCTGCGATCGGTGCGGCTGCTTCTCGTCAAGCGGATCAGAAAGTTCAACAACAAGGGATCGGAACTATTACGCCTCAAGAAGTATTAGAAGCTTTGGAAATATTGCTACATAATCCTTCTGGGCAAGTGGGGGTAGTGCCAATTCATTGGCCAGATTTGCTCTCACAGAGGTTAAATACATCTTTCTTGGAAGATTGGGCCACAACTTCTGAATCTGTCACAGCAGTTGAATCAGAGTTTTTACAACAGTTAGAAACGGCCAATCCTCAAAAACGTCAAGAAATGCTTTTAGATCATGTGCGGTTGCAGGTTGCCCAGGTTTTAGGACTCAACTCTTCTCAACAGATTCATTTACAACAAGGATTTTTTGACTTGGGGATGGATTCACTGACTTCATTAGAACTAAAAAATCGTTTGCAAAATAGCTTGGGCTGTTCCATTGCTTCAACAGTAATCTTTGACTATCCCACATTGGAGGAATTGGTAGATTATTTAGCACAAAAAGTTTTGGATTTAGAGTTTATTGCAGAGGAAGTTATCGAATTAGCCCAAAAAGAGGTAGATACTGAGGTATCTCTTCTAGATGAGCTATCCCAAGACGAAATAGCAGACTTATTAGCTCAAGAATTAATTGAGATGGGGGAAAGCGATGATTAAGGATCAAGACACGAAAGACTATAGAGCCTTGATGAAAAAAGCACTTCTTGAGCTACGCAATATGAAGTCTAAGGTAGCAAGTTTAGAAAGTGCCAAGAGTGAACCAATAGCAATAATTGGGATGGGTTGTCGTTTTCCTGGCGGGGTAAATAGTCCAGAAGCCTTGTGGAAATTACTACGTGATGGAGTCGATACTGTTACAAAAATTCCCTCAGATAGATGGGATTGGGAGACTTACTATGACCAAGATCCAGAAACTCCAGGGAAAATGGATTCTCCCTATGGTGCTTTTATTGGAAATTTACAAGATTTTGATGCTCAGTTCTTTGGCATTTCCCCTCGTGAAGCCCTAAGTTTAGATCCTCAACAGCGTCTATTGCTAGAAGTAAGTTGGGAAGCCTTGGAAAATGCCGGTTTAAATCCTCAGCAACTAAGAAAAACGAAAACTGGGGTGTTTATTGGTATTTACAATAGTGACTATAGTGCCCTGTTACTAAAAAGAGAATTATCAGAAATTGATGCTTATCTAGGCATTGGGAGTACCCACAGCACCGCATCGGGACGAATTTCCTATACTTTAGGTCTGACTGGGCCGAGTATCTCGATCGATACTGCTTGTTCCTCCTCTTTAGTGGGAGTTCATTTAGCTTGTCAAAGTTTGCGTAACCAAGAAAGTAATTTGGCTTTGGTAGGGGGAGTTAATCGTTTTTTCTTGCCAGAGTATGAAATTTATTTTTCTAAGGCACGGATGTTATCTCCCGACGGGCATTGTAAAGCTTTTGATGCGAGTGCTAATGGTTTTGTGCGCGGGGAAGGATGTGGAATCATTGTTCTTAAAAGGCTTTCGGATGCGGTGGCTGATAGGGAAAATGTTTTAGCTGTAATTCGTGGTTCTGCGGTGAATCAAGATGGTCGTAGCGTTGGCTTGACTGCGCCTAATGGCTCTTCGCAACAGACAGTGATTCGTGAAGCTTTAGAGAATGCAGGAGTAGAACCGGATCAGGTGAGTTATATTGAGGCTCATGGTACGGGAACATCCCTAGGAGATCCCATTGAAGTTGGAGCTTTAGGGGAAGTATTTGGTGCTAGTCATTCGGCTGATAATCTTTTGCAGATTGGCTCAATTAAGACTAATATCGGTCATACGGAAGCAGCAGCAGGTATCGCTGGTTTAATGAAGGTAGTATTGCAATTGCAGCATCAAGAAATTGCTCCCCATCTCCATTTGAAAACACCTAATCCCCATATTGATTGGGAGAATTTACCAATTAAGGTGACTACTCAAGGCACAGCTTGGAAGTCAGATCCTGATCAACCAAGAATTGCTGGGGTAAGTTCTTTTGGGGTTAGTGGGACTAATTCTCATGTGGTTTTGGAAGAATCAAAAGTTTTAAAAGTCAAAAGTCAAAAGTCAAAAGTCAAAAGTAAAGACAACCTAGAAACTTCTGCCCATTTATTAACGCTTTCGGCGAAAACTGAAACTGCTTTGCAGGATTTGTCTCGGCGTTATCACCATCATTTAACGGGACATCCAGAATTGGATATTGCAGATGTTTGTTTTACTGCGAATAACGGAAGAGCAGATTTTGAGCATCGTTTAGCTATAGTTGCGGGTTCTAGTCAGGAATTAACAGGGAAATTAGATTCGTTTAATTCAGGGGAAGAAGTAATTGGATTATCCCAAGGTTTATCCGATACTAGTTCTCGTAAACCGAAAATAGCCTTCTTATTTACAGGTCAAGGTTCCCAGTATCTTAATATGGGACAGGAACTTTATCAAACTCAGCCCCTATTCCGCCAAACCTTAGAAAAATGCCAAGAAATCTTACTTCCCTACTTAGAGATCCCCCTACTACAAATTATTTATCCCAACTTAGATTCTGAATCAGCATATGCGGAGCGGTATCCTTTAGGGTTAGGGCTGATAACTGATAACCGTTCACTGATAACTGATTACGCTCAGCCTGCCATATTTGCGATCGAATATGCCTTGGCAACTCTCTGGCAATCCTGGGGTATTGAACCAGATATCGTAATGGGTCACAGTGTTGGGGAATATGTTGCAGCCTGTATCGCTGGAGTATTTAGCTTAGAAGATGCTTTAACTTTAGTCGCCCATAGAGGTAGGTTAATGCAACAATTACCAGCTGGTGGTGGCATGGTGGCGTTGATGGCTTCGGTGGAACAAGCAGAAAACGCGATCGCGCCCTACGCTCAACAAGTCGCGATCGCAGCGTTCAATGGCCCGACAAATATCGTGATTTCTGGGGAACAGCAAGCCCTTGAAGTAATTTGTCAACAGCTAGAAAAACAAAGAATTAAGACCAAAGCCCTACAGGTTTCCCATGCCTTCCATTCCCATCTAATCGAACCAATGTTGGAAGAGTTTGCCGCTATTACTGGTTCAATAAAATATTCTCAACCGCAAATTAATCTGATTTCTAATGTTACGGGAAAAAGAATCACCGAAGAAATTGCCACAACCGAATATTGGGTAAATCATGTAAGGCAGCCAGTAAGATTTGCTGAAAGTGTAAAAACACTAGATCAAGAAGGTTATGAGATATTTTTAGAAATTGGTTCTCGACCAATCTTGTTAGGAATGGCGCAACAATGCTTAGCTGAAAATACAGGAGTATGGTTGCCTAGCTTAAGATCTGAACAGAATGATTGGCAACAAATGTTAGACAGTTTAGGTAATTTGTATGTCAAAGGAGTGGACATTAATTGGCAAAGATTCGACCAAGATTATCAAAGACATAAAGTTATTTTGCCAACCTATGCTTTTCAACCCCAAAAATATTGGGTTGAACCGTATCAAATTAGTAAAACAGAACCGGGATCTTCACATCAGATTTCTAGTCCTATTCTAGAATTGCTACAACAGGGAAAAACCCAAAAGTTAGCTGAACAACTAGAAAATATAGGTAAATTATCTCCAGAACAACTCAAACTCTTACCAGAAATCTTAGAATTATTGACCACAGAGCATCAAAAGCAACTCACAGAAATAAAATTCCAAGATTGGCTTTATCAGGTGCAGTGGGAACCGGTAGCCCAAAAATTAAAATTAAAGCAATCTCAACCTATTCATTGGCTAATTTTTGCTGATTCTACAGGTACAGCAGAAGATTTAGGATCCCAATTAAAACAACAAAATTATGATTACACCTTAGTTTTTTCGGGAGAAGCTTATCAAAATGATGAACCAGGAATTTACTATGTTAATCCTGCTCATTCTCAAGATTTTCAACGTTTATGGCAAGCAATAATAACAACTCAGGGTCTACCAGTAACGCAAATTGTTCATTTCTGGAGTCTAGAGACTTCTTCAGAAAAGTTGACTAACACTACCTTAGCCAAAGCTCAAAAATTGGGATGTAATAGTGTTTTATATCTCTTACAATCTCTACTAAAACTGAATCAGGATAATTTACCCAAATTATGGTTAGTTACCAGGGGAATTCAACCAGTAGAGGTTGGAGCAATTAATACAGAAATTGCCTCAGCTTCCTTATGGGGATTAGGAAAAGTAATCGCTCTAGAGCATCCTCAAATCTGGGGCGGAATGATAGATTTAGATCTTCAAACTTCAGACAAAGAAGGAGAAATCATACTTAAGCATCTAGAGAATCCCCAAGGAGAAAATCAGCTTGCCGTTCGTCAGGGAAAATATTATGGAGCTCGTTTAGTTCCTTTATTAAAGAATAATGTGACTTCTGAGTTTAGGCTGGCAACTTCTGAAAGTACCTATCTAATTACTGGCGGCTTAGGCGCTTTGGGATTACAGGTAGCTCAGTGGTTAAGCAAAAAAGGTGCTAAAAATTTAGTTTTGATGGGTCGTCGAGGAGCAGGAGAAGAAGCCAAAAGAGTAATCAGCCAGCTCGAACAAACAGGAACTAAAGTATTAGTAGCTCAAGGAGATGTGGCTAAAGTAGAAGATGTTACTAACATACTCGAACAAATCAATTCAACTTTGCCGCCTTTGAGAGGTTTGATTCATACCGCTGGGGTTATAGATGATGGAGTACTAGCCAAACTCTCTTGGGATAGTTGGGAAAAGGTGATGGCTCCTAAAGTGCAGGGCAGTTGGAATCTACATCAACTGACTCAAAATCTCTCCCTAGACTTCTTTGTTTGCTTTTCCTCCGCTGCTTCTTTACTAGGTTCAGTAGCTCAAGGAAACTATGCAGCAGCCAATAGCTTTATGGACGCTTTGGCTCATTATCGACAGGCACAAGGTTTACCAGCTTTAACTATTAACTGGGGAGTTTGGGGAGAAACTGGAATGGCCGCGCAACTGGATCAGTCCTATCAAGAACGATTGAAAACCAGGGGAATCACTCCTTTGAGTGCTGCTCAAGGATTACAGATTTTAGAACAACTGTTAAATAAATCCTTACCTCAGATAGGAGTATTTGCGATCGCATGGTCAACTTTTGTCCAAACGAGCAGCCTAGGGAGTCCTAGTCCTTTTCTGGCCCGATTGTTACAGGAAGAGCAATTACAGCAACCTACTACCACAACTGAGAACCAGAAAGGTCAACTTCTTGCCAAATTGGAAGCAGCCCCGGAAAGGGAACGTCAGAATATATTGCGAATCCATCTACAGCAACAGATACAGAAAATTTTAGGACTTAATAATTCTCAAGTTTTAGGAACAACTCAAGGTTTTGTTGATATGGGAATGGATTCTCTGATGGCAGTGGAACTCAACAATAGACTTCAAGCACAACTAGATACTAATCTTCCCGCAACCTTAGCTATTGAATATCCCACGATTGAAAAACTATCTAAGCATTTAGCAGAAGAAGTAATGGGATGGAAACCAGAAGTAGAAATGGAAGATAAATTACTATCCGTTGAAGAGGATAAGTTATCAGATTTAACTAACTTATCTGATGAGGAGGCCCAGGCCAGGTTGGCAAATACATTGAGCAATATGGGGTATTAATACAGATGAGTCAACAAGAACAATCCATATCTCCCGTTAAACGAGCGCTTCTAGCTGTAGAGAATATGAAATCTAAGCTGGAAGCCATAGAATATGCTCAAACAGAACCGATCGCTATTGTTGGGATGAGTTGTCGCTTTCCCGGAAATAGTGACAGCCCTGAAGCTTTTTGGGAACTTTTGCGTAGTGGGGTTGATGCGATTGAGGAAATTCCTGCTCAGCGGTGGAATATTGATGATTATTACCATCCTAACCCCGAAGTTCCCGGAAAAATTTATGTCCGTAACGCGGGATTATTACCGGAAGTAGATCAGTTTGAGCCTCAGTTTTTCGGAATTTCTCCTAAGGAAGCCACGAGCCTAGATCCTCAGCAGCGTTTACTCTTGGAAGTTAGCTGGGAAGCCTTAGAACGAGCAGGAATTGATCCCAAGCAGTTAGAAGATAGTCTTACTGGAGTTTTTGTCGGGATAGGCCAAGATGATTATGCGAAATTGAAATTTACTTCTGGAGAGCTCAAAACAATCACGCCCCATGATGGGACAGGTAACGGATTTTGTTTTGCTTCTGGGAGATTATCCTATTTTCTCGGCTTACAAGGACCAAGTTTGGCTATAGATACGGCTTGTTCTTCCTCTTTAGTAGCAGTACATCTAGCTTGTCAGAGTTTACGCCAAGGAGAATGCAATCTGGCTTTAGCTGGGGGAGTGCAACTGATGCTTTCTCCCATGGTAACTACCGCGCTATGTCGATTGAAAGCTTTAGCTCCTGATGGGCGTTGTAAGACTTTTGATGCTAGTGCGGATGGTTATGGAAGAGGAGAAGGTTGTGGAGTTATCGTTCTGAAACGTCTTTCCGATGCTTTAGCCGATGGGGAAAGAATTTTAGCAGTCATTCGGGGTTCTGCGATTAACCATGATGGTCCTAGTAGTGGTATTACCGTACCCAATAAACTAGCTCAAGAACAACTGCTCCAACAGGCTTTAGCAGCAGCCAAGGTAAAGCCAAGTCAAATTAGTTATATCGAGGCTCATGGAACAGGAACTCCTTTGGGAGATCCGATTGAAGTGAGGGCTTTGACTGATGTTTTGTGTGGGGAGCGTTCTCAAGAAAATTCTCTCGCGATCGCATCTGTTAAAACTAATATCGGTCATCTAGAAGCAGCATCAGGGATTGCGGGTTTAATTAAAGTTGTATTGCAACTACAACATCAAGAAATTGCTCCTCATCTGAATTTACAAGAACCGAATCCTCATCTTAATTGGGCAGAATTACCAGTAGTAGTGCCGAGAGAAGCTAGACCTTGGGAAGTAGGTTCTAACCCCAGAATTGCCGGGGTAAGTTCTTTTGGTTTTAGTGGAACTAATTCTCATGTCGTAATCAGTGATCAGTTATCAGTCATCAGTCATCAGTTAGCAGTCAACAGTGATCAGTTAACAGTCAACAGTCAACAGTCAACAGAGAATAGTCAAGAGCGATCACGGCATTTGTTGACTTTGTCGGCGAAAACTGAAACAGCATTGCAGGATTTGGCTCGGCGTTATCAACATCATTTAACAGTTCATTCAGAGTTAAATATTGCAGATGTTTGTTTTACCGCTAATATCGGAAGAGCAGATTTTGAATATCGCTTAGCTATAGTTGCTAGTTCTAGTCAGGAATTAATAGAAAAATTAGATTCTTTTAATTCAAGTGAAGAAGTAATCGGATTATCTTTAGGGAAATCAATCAATGCTTCAGAAAAATCTAAGATAGCTTTCTTATTTACAGGGCAAGGTTCCCAATATGTAGGAATGGGACAGGAACTATTTCAAACCCAACCTGTCTTCCGAGAAACTTTAGAAAAATGCCAAGAAATTCTCGCTCCCTATTTAGAAATTCCGCTTTTAGAAATAATTTATCCCAAATTAAATTCTGAATCAGGATTGTTAACTGATAACTGTTCACTGATAACTGATTACGCTCAGCCTGCTATATTTGCCATTGAATATGCCTTGGCAACCCTCTGGCAATCCTGGGGCATCGAACCCGATATTGTAATGGGACACAGTGTCGGAGAATATGTCGCAGCCTGTATAGCTGGGGTATTTAGTTTAGAAGATGCTCTTACCTTGATCTTCCACCGGGGTCGATTAATGCAACAATTGCCAGCGGGTGGTGGCATGGTGGTGTTAATGGTCTCAGTAGAACAAGCGAAAAAAGCGATCGCGCCCTACGCTCAACAAGTCGCGATCGCAGCTTTCAATGGCCCGACAAATATTGTGATTTCTGGAGAACAGGAAGCTCTGGAGGCAATTTGTCAAGATCTAGAAAAACAAGAAATTAAGACTAAAGCCTTACAGGTTTCCCATGCATTCCATTCCCATCTGATGGAACCAATGTTAGAAGAGTTTGCTACTATTGCTCGTTCAATAAAATATTCCCAACCGCAAATTAATATAATTTCTAATGTCACGGTCAAAAGAATCACCGAAGAGATTGCCACACCAGAATATTGGGTCAATCATGTAAGGCAGCCAGTAAGATTCGCCGAAAGTGTTCACAGTTTAGAGCAAGAAGATTATAAGATATTTTTAGAAATAGGTTCTCGGCCAATCTTGTTGGGAATGGCACGACAGTGCTTAGCTGAAAATACAGGAGTATGGTTGCCTAGTTTAAGGGCAGGACAGAGTGATTGGCAACAAATATTGGATAGTTTAGGTAATTTGTATGTACAAGGATTTAAGATCAATTGGCAAGGATTCTATCAAAATTATCAACGACAGAAAGTTCTTTTACCAACTTATCCTTGGAATCGTCAACGTTATTGGTTAGAGAATACAACTGAAGGAATTCTTCCTGCTAACCAGAAACAAGTCGCTAAACTTCATCCTTTAATTAATCATAAGTTTCAATCTCCAGTAGCCAAGGAAATCTTTTTTGAGTCATCTTTTAATACACAAAATCTACCTTTTCTTGGGGATCATGTTGTTTATCAACAAGTAGTGGTTCCTGGAGCTTGTCATGTTTCTTTATTATTAGCCGCAGCAACTCTAACTTATGCTGATAAAAATTATTTATTAGAAGATATATTTTTCCCTCAAGCTTTAGCTATTCCAGAAGGAGAAGATAGAACTGTTCAAGTTATTTTAAAGCCCGAAGAATCAACTACTGATTTTCAAGTTATTAGCTTACAACCAACAGATGATTCAGCGAATAAAACAATAAATGATTATATTATTCATGCTACAGGTAAAATAACTACAGAAAGAAGTGGGAATATTCAAGTAATTGCCAGAGAAGAAATTCAAGCCCGTTGCCCACAACAAATAGACAATAAGGAACTTTATCAAGCTGTTGCCGAGAGACAAATTGAACTAGGAACAAGTTTTCGCTGGATAGATTTGCTTTGGGTAGGAGAAGGAGAATCTTTATGTCAGATGAAAATTCCCGAAACTATCTATGATGCAGCAGAATATCAACTGCATCCTGCCTTAATTGATTCTTGTTTTCAAGTTTTAGTTGCGGCGATTACTAGCGTATCTACTACTAATGAGCAAACTTTTGTTCCTTTTGGCATAGAACAATTCAAGTTTTATCAAAATCCTGACCATGCTCAATTATGGTGTTACGGGCGCGATCGCCAACAGACAAATTCTCACACTCAAAAACCGATTGGAGATATAACATTATTCAATGATCAGGGTCAAATAATTGCTGAGATTATTGGTTTGGAATTTCGTGAAGCAAATCAAGAAAAATTCCTCAGAAATAAACAAGAATCGGTTAAGGATTGGCTTTATGAAATAGAGTGGCGTAACAAAGCAATTTTCAATAATTTCTTACTAGCAGATTATTTACCAGCTTCAACAGTAATTGCAGAAAAATTAGCTCCTACATTTTCACAACTTGTTGCTCAAGATGAGTTAACTGATTATACTCAATTCTTGGAACAATTAGAATCTGTAAGTATAGATTATGTTCTACAAGCATTTTCTAAATTAGGCTATAAATTTACTTTGGGACAATCTCTTTCTCTAGAAAATTTTGCTGATAACCTAAACATTGTTCAACAACAAAAAAGGCTGCTTAATCGTCTGCTACAAATGTTAGTAGAAGTTGGGATATTGGCAAGGATCGACTCTCAGTGGCAAGTAATCAAAAATCCTTATCTAACTAGTCCTGAAGTTCAAATCAATAGCCTGTTAAACGAATATCCTAGGAATAAAGCGGAATTAACCTTACTGCAACGGTGTGCAAGTCAATTGGCCCAAGTCTTGAAAGGAGAATCAGATCCCGTACAATTAGTTTTTCCCCAAGGAGATTTAACCGTTGCGACTCAACTTTATCAAGACTCGGCTGGAGCTGAAGTAACTAACACTTTAGTCCAACAAACAGTCAAGATTGCCTTAGAAAAATTGCCTGCTGCCCGTGGAGTAAGAATCTTAGAAATTGGAGCTGGAACTGGGGGAACAACGAGTTATATTCTGCCTCAACTAAATCCTGAGCAAACAGAATATGTTTTTACTGATATTAGTCCCCTATTTACCGACAAAGCCCAAGAGAAGTTCCAAGATTACTCTTTTATCAAATATCAAACTCTGAATATAGAACAAGCCCCAGCAACTCAAGGTTTTAAACCCCATCAATACGATTTGATTGTGGCAGCAAATGTCATTCACGCCACAGCAGATTTGGAGCAAACATTGGCACATATTAAACAATTGTTAGCAACCGGGGGAATCCTAATTTTACTCGAAGGGATAGTTCGTCAAAGATGGGTTGATCTAATTTTTGGGCTGTTAGAGGGATGGTGGAAATTTACTGACATAGAATTGCGTCCCGATTATCCTTTGCTGACCGCATCTGAGTGGCAAAAATTATTGCTTAGTAATGCTTTTAAAAATGTAGCAACTATTCCTTCTGGTGAAGATACTTCAGAGTTATTATTTCCTCAAGCAGTAATTATTGCCCAAAGTGATGATCAAGTCTCTGTTCAAGAATCATCAAAGGCTGAAGATTGGTTGATTTTTGCTGATGACAAAGGGATCTCTGAGCAATTATCCTTGCAACTTCATGCTACTGGGAAAAACTGCATTCTAGTTAAACCAGGAGAGGAGTATCAACAGTTAGGAAATGAAGAGTTTCGCATTAATCCCCATAACCCAGAAGATTTTCAAAAATTACTAGCAGCGGTAATAAACCGATCGCCGAACCTATATGGAGTAGTTCAATGTTGGAGTATTTTTGAAGTCGAAAATCATAACTTAAGCAGTTCTGAGTTAGCAGCCACGTCCCATAGAATCTGTGGCACAACGCTCTCTTTGGTACAAGCTTTAGTTAAAGTAGCTAGTGGGATAACACCTCGTCTCTGGTTAGTAACCCAAGGGGCACAACCTTTGCCAACCGAGCAGCCAGTGATATCTGGCTTTGAGCAAGCTTCTTTGTGGGGTCTGGGAAAAGCGATCGCCTTAGAACATCCAGAACTCAATTCTGTGCGGATAGATTTAGATCCTAATGTCGGGATAGAGGAACAAGCAAAACTATTGTATTCAGAAATCACCTCGGAAGATATCGAGGATCAGGTAGGATTTCGCGACAATAATCGCTATGTAGCACGTTTGGTTCGCAGTATTAAAAATCAAAATTCTTTGGACATTAATAGATTAGAAATCCCATCAGCTCAGTCATATCGACTGACGATCGCTCAAAGGGGACTGCTAGAGAACTTGACCCTAGAAGCAACTAAGCGCGTTCGACCAGCAGCCGGAGAAGTGGAAATTCAAGTAATGGCTACAGGTTTAAATTTCCTCGACCTAGTAGTAGCTTTAGGTTTAATTCCGCAACAAGTAGATGGGATTTCCCAACAACATTTACTAGAGATAAATAACTTTGGTGGTGAATGTGCGGGTCAAGTTGTTGCAGTCGGATCAGGAGTATCAGGATTAAAGGTCGGAGATAGAGTAATCGCGATCGCTGCTGGTAGTTTTGGTAAATATGTAACCCTCAACTCAACCTTGGTCGTACCCCAACCAGCTAATATTACCTTTGAACAAGCAGCAGCTATTCCGGTTAATTTCCTCACTGCTTACTATGCCTTAGCAAAAGTTGCCCAAATCAAAGCAGGAGAGCGCATATTAATCCATTCAGCGGCGGGGGGAACGGGCATGGCTGCGGTACAAATTGCCCAGCAGGCAGGAGCAGAAGTATTCGCGACGGCAAGCCCTCCTAAATGGGACAGCCTTAAATCGATGGGCGTCGCACATATTATGAACTCTCGTACTCTAGACTTTGCTGAGGAAGTGATGAGCATTACTGAGGGGGCAGGCGTAGATCTAGTGCTTAATTGTTTAACCTCAGGGGAATTTGTTGCCAAAAGTCTCTCTGTTGTCAGACCGCAAGGTCAATTTATCGAGATTGCCAAACGGGGAGTTTGGGACTCAAACCAAGTCGCAGAAGTTAGACCAGATGTCTCTTATTCTGTAGTTGATTTGGTTAGATTATCTCAAGAACAGCCAGATTTCGTTCGCTCAATGTTTCTCGAATTGACAGCAAAGTTTGCCAAAGGTATTTTCATCCCCCCACCATTGAAGTTATTTCCCCTCCCAGAGGTGGGCAATGCTTTTCGCTATATGCAACAAGCCAAACATATTGGCAAAATCATCGTCCTGCAACCTGACCATGAACTTTATGCCGCATCAGAGTCCCATCTGAGCTTGCGGGGAGATAGTACCTATTTAATTACCGGGGGATTAGGAGGCTTAGGTTTATTAGTCGCTCGCTGGATGGTAGAACGGGGAGCTAAATATCTAGTTTTAGTCGGACGCAGTCAAGCTTCGGCTGTAGTTCAAAATCAGTTACAAGAATTGGAACAAGCTGGAGCCAAAATAGTTGTTTATCAAGGTGATGTATCCCAATTAGAATCATTAACTCAAATCTTCGCCAAAATCGAACAATCCTTACCGCCGTTGAAGGGAGTGATTCATTCGGTGGGAGTGTTAGATGATGGAGTGATCCAGCAGCTTTCTTGGGAACGATTTGCTAAGGTGATGGCTCCCAAAGTTCAAGGCGCTTGGCATCTACATCAATTGACGGAAGGTTTACCTCTAGACTTTTTTATTCTCTTTTCTTCTGCGGCTTCCCTCTTTGGCTCTCTGGGGCAGAGTAATCATTCGGCTGCTAATGCTTTTTTGGATGGGTTGGCCTATTATCGTCAAAGTCAAGGATTACCAGGATTAAGTATTAATTGGGGAGCGGTTACTGAAATTGGAGCAGCCGCCGAACGCAAAGCTGATGAGCGAATTCAGCAGAAAGGAATTGGCGCGATCGCTCCAGAACAGGTATTGGAGGCATTGGAGATAATTATGCAAACTCAAGCGAGGGAGGTGGGAGTCGTGCCGATTCGCTGGCAAGAGTTTATTAAGCAATGGTCTGCTTGGCCTTTTTTGGCAGATTGGAAAGATATTTCTCCTGCTGCGATCGCGGTAAAGCAGAATTTTAGACAACAGTTAGAAGCAGCAGAACCAAATGATGCAGCAGAATTATTAATGATTCATGTGCGATCGCAAATTGCTAAGGTTTTGGGTTTAAACAGACCCGAGGAGATAGAACCCCGACAAAGATTATTTGATTTGGGAATAGATTCGCTGATGGCAGTAGAACTAAAAAATCGCCTTGAATCTAGTCTGGATCACCCGATCCGATCTACGGTTTTGTTTGATTATCCAACTTTAGAAGCATTAGTTGATTACTTAAAAAAAGAGGTAATGAAATTAGAAATGACAACAACACCAGAAGAAACAGGAGCAATCCCAGATGATGAGCTGGATGATTTCCTCGCAGAAATTGAGGATATTTCAGAAGCTGAGATTACTCAAAAATTTATCAGAAGTACCAACCACTAACTTGAGCTTGCAAAAATAATTATTGTCCCTGAGATGAAGATAAACAGATCATAATGAGTAAGGAATATACGCAACGCCTAGCCAAGATGTCAACTCTTAAGTTAGCCTTTGCCGCCCAACAATTTGAGTCTAAGATCGGACTGCTAAAAGCAGAACCAATTGCCATTATCGGTATGGGTTGTCGCTTTCCTGGGGGGGTAGATAGTCCAGAAAAATTCTGGCAATTACTCCAGGAGGGGGTAGATGCGATTACCGAAGTACCGAAAAATCGTTGGGATATTGATGCTTATTACGATCCAGATTCTGGTAAATCAGGGAAAATAGTTAGTCGTGAGGGTGGTTTTCTCACGGATGTTGAAAATTTTGATGCTAATTTTTTTAATATTGCACCGATAGAAGCAATTAGTCTCGATCCCCAACAACGTTTATTACTGGAGGTTAGTTGGGAGGCATTGGAAAATGCTCATCAAGTTCCAGAAAATTTATTTAATAGTCTCACGGGCGTATTTGTGGGAATTAGTACCCATGATTATTCCTATCGACTTTGGGAAACCAAGGAACCCGATGCTTATTTTGGTACGGGGAATACTTTTAGTGCGACAGCGGGTCGTCTCTCCTATGTTTTGGGCTTAACTGGGCCTTGTTTAGCGGTGGAAACAGCCTGTTCTTCTTCCTTGGTGGGAGTCCATTTAGCTTGTCAGAGTTTACGAAATCGCGAATGTAATTTGGCGATCGCTGGAGGGGTAAATTTAATACTGGCACCCCAAGCTAGTATCGTTTTTTCTCAGGCACAAATGTTGTCACCCGATGGACGTTGTAAAACCTTTGATGCCTCGGCTAATGGTTATGTCCGTGGGGAAGGTTGTGGCGTAATTGTGCTCAAGAGATTGTCAGATGCGATCGCAGATCAAGATCAGGTTTTAGCTGTAATTCGCGGCTCAGCAGTCAATCAGGATGGCCCCAGTGGTGGATTAACAGTACCTAATGGCCCATCCCAAGAAGCAGTAATCTCTCAAGCTTTACAAAATGGCGGAGTAGACCCTACTCAAGTTAGCTATGTCGAGGCTCATGGAACTGGTACTTCTTTGGGTGATCCGATTGAAGTAGAAGCTTTGAACTCGGTGTTTAGTCCCCAGCGAGCTCCCGATAATCCTTTGCAAATCGGTGCTGTTAAAACTAATATCGGTCACCTAGAGGCGGCATCCGGCATTGCGGGTTTGATTAAGGTCGTCTTGCAACTACAACATCAAGAAATTGCTCCCCACCTAAATTTAGAAGAGCTTAACCCTTATCTTAATTGGGAAACAATGCCCATAGTCGTCAGGACTAAATCTACTCCTTGGAAAGTTGCTTCTCAAAGGAGAATTGCTGGTGTGAGTTCTTTTGGCTTTAGTGGGACGAATGCTCATGTTGTGTTAGAAGAGTCAGAAGTTTTAAAAGTCAAAAGTCAAGAGAGATCGCAACACCTATTAACTCTCTCAGCGAAAACTGAAACTGCTTTGCAGGATTTGGCTCAACGTTATCACGAATATCTTAGTACTCATGCAAAATTGGAGATAGGGGATATCTGTTTTAGTTCTAATGTAGGGCGATCACATTTCGAACATCGTTTAGCAGTGGTTGTGGCTTCTAGTCAGGAATTAGCGGCAAAATTAGATGCGTTTAATTCAGAGGAAGAAGTAGTTGGTTTATCTTTAGGAAAATCAATCAATGCTTCAAAAAAATCTAGGATAGCTTTCTTATTTACAGGACAAGGTTCGCAGTATGTAGGAATGGGACAGGAACTGTTTCAAACTCAACCGCTATTTCGCCAAACCCTAGAAAAATGCCAGGAAATTCTATCCCCCTATTTAGAAATTCCGCTTTTAAAAATAATTTATCCCAATTTAAATTTTGAATCAGCATTGTTAACTGATGACCGTTCACTGATAACTGATAACTGTTCACTGATAACTGATTACGCTCAACCAGCTATATTTGCAATCGAATATGCCTTAGCAACTTTGTGGCAATCCTGGGGCATAGAACCCGATGTTGTCATGGGTCATAGTGTTGGAGAATATGTCGCAGCCTGTATCGCCGGGGTATTTAGTTTAGAAGATGCTTTAATTTTAGTCGCCCATAGAGGTAGGTTAATGCAACAATTGCCAGCGGGTGGTGGCATGGTGGCGTTGATGGCCTCAGCAGAACAAGCGGAAAATGAGATCGCACCCTACGCTCAACAAGTTGCGATCGCAGCTTTTAATGGCCCGACAAATATTGTGATTTCTGGAGAACAGGAAGCTCTTGATGCAATTTGCCAAGGGCTAGAAAAACAAGGAATTAAGACCAAAGCTTTACAGGTTTCCCATGCATTCCATTCGCAGATGATGGAACCAATGTTAGAGGAGTTTGCTGCTATTGCTGGGGCGATCAAATATCATGAACCGCAAATTAATCTGATTTCTAATGTCACGGTCAAAAGAATCACTGAAGAGATCGCCACCCCAGAATATTGGGTAAATCATGTGAGGCAGCCAGTGAGATTTGCTGAAAGTGTGAAAATACTGAATCAAGAAGGTTATGAAATATTTTTAGAAATTGGTTCTCGACCAATCTTGTTGGGAATGGCGAGACAATGCTTAGCAGATAAAGAAAGAGTATGGTTGCCTAGTTTAAGACCAGAGCAGGATGACTGGCAACAAATATTAGATAGTTTAGCTCAATTATATGTCCAGGGATTTGAGATAGATTGGCAAAAATTTAATCAAGATTATTCCTATCAAAAAGTAACTTTACCGACCTATCCTTGGCAACGCGAAAGATATTGGATTGAAACTGATAAATTCTATTTGCAAACAAGATCTTTCTCCTCACAACAAACAAACATTCATCCGTTACTAGGTGATAAATTATTATCGGCAATTCAATCAATTCAATTTGAAGCTCAAATAAGTTCCAATGAGCCTGCTTATTTGGCGGGTCATCGAGTGTTTGGAGAAGCTTTATTTCCTGCCACAGCTTATTTGGAAATGGCTTTAGCTGCTGGACAAAAATTGCTAAAATCTCCTCGAATTTCCCTAGAAAATATTGTGATTCAACAAGGATTAATTCTACCGGAATTTCAAGATAAAACTGTGCAGACAATTTTAAATTCTTTAGGTGGTCAAATTTATGAGTTTCAGATTTTTAGCTTAAATTTAGATGAAGTTGACGAGCCAAATTGGACTCTTCACACTAGTGGAAAAATCAAATTACTTGAGGAGAAAGCAGAAACTAGATTAATAGACTTAGAAACTTGTAAAACTAAATGTCAGCAGCCAATATCTGTTCCCGAATACTATCAAAAATATGGAGAGCGAGGGATCAATTATGGTGACAATTTCCAAGCAATTCAAAACTTGTGGTGTGGTGAAGACAAAGCTTTAGCTCAGATCAAATTGCCGGAAAATTTAGCTGTAGCAGCAACAGAATATCAACTTCATCCAGTTTTATTAGATGCTAGTTTTCAGGTCTTAGCCGCAGCTTTTGGCGAAACAGCTAACAAAGATACTTATTTACCAGTTGGGATAGAAAATCTGAGTTTATATCGCCGTCCCAGTAATAATCTGTGGGCTTATGTGGAAGTTGACAAGATCCAGAGTCAAACTTTGATCGGTGAAGTTTATCTGTTTAATAATGCAGGAGAGGCGATCGCGAAAGTAGAAGGCTTTCAAGGAAAACGGGCTACATCCCCAGCACTTTTAGGCAAGAGCCAAGAACCAATAAATAATTCTTTCTATCAAGTAGAATGGCGCAGCAAACCGAGTTTTAGTAAGCAATTACCCTTAGACTATTTCCCTAATTTAACTGAAGTTGAAGGGCAATTACTCCCGGTCTTTTCCCAACTAAGTAAACAAGATGACTTAAGGATTTATGAGACATTAATTCCTGATCTAGAAGCACTTAGTATTGATTATCTTGTAGAAGCATTTAGTAATTTAGGTTGGACTTTCTCAAAAGAACAAACTTTTTCTACTGTATATCTTAGTGAGCAATTAGAAGTAGTCGCACAACAGCAAAGACTATTAGCTCGTTTACTGCAAATGTTGGTAGAGGTAAATATTTTAGAAGGAACTGATAGTCAGTGGAAAGTTCTTGAATCCCCTCAAAAAGTCTTTCCTAAGCAGAAAATTAGTAATCTAGGCAAACAATATACTACAGCAAAAGCAGAATTAAAATTATTGCAACGTTGTGGAGAGAAACTAGCTCAAGTATTGCAAGGAAAATGTGATCCCGTACAGT
This sequence comes from Cyanobacteria bacterium P01_F01_bin.143, assembly GCA_039190385.1. Taxonomy (GTDB): domain Bacteria; phylum Cyanobacteriota; class Cyanobacteriia; order Cyanobacteriales; family Xenococcaceae; genus Xenococcus. The sequence continues at coordinate 22,307 of JBCCYD010000002.1, forward strand.
TAATCTTTCCCGAGGGAAATTTAACCACGGCAACTCAGCTTTATCAAGAATCTCCTGGAGCAAAAGCAACTAACAGCCTTGTACAAAAAGCAATTAATATTGCCCTAGAAAAATTACCTGCTTCTCGGGGAGTCAGAATCCTAGAAATTGGAGCTGGAACTGGAGGCACTACTAGTTACATTCTGCCGCAGCTTAATCCTGAGCAAACAGAATATTTATTTACTGATATTGGAGCTTTATTTACCGCTAAAGCTCAAGAAAAATTTCAGCAATATTCCTTTATCGATTATCAAACTCTGGATATAGAAATAGAGCCAGATAAACAAGGATTTGAGACTCATCAGTACGATATAGTTGTAGCCGCAAATGTCATTCACGCTACAGCCGATTTAAGTCAAACTTTAGCGTATATTCACCAATTATTGAGTCCAGGAGGCTTATTAATTTTAGTCGAGGGAACAACTCCTCAAAGATGGGTTGATTTAACCTTCGGTTTATTAGAAGGGTGGTGGAAGTTTACCGATGTGGAGCTACGTCCAGATTATCCTTTAATTAGAGGTTCACAATGGCAGCAACTGTTATTGAACAATGGTTTTGAACAGGTAGTAACTATTCCTTCAAATCAGGAAGATTTGGGAATCTTATCGCGACAAGCAGTTATCGTCGCTCAAGCTAGGGACACTGTTGCTAGCACTGTGACAGCTCCCGCTAAAGTTTGGTTGGTTTTAGCGGATGAGGAGGGAATTGCCGAACAATTATCTGCTCAAATCAATTCTCGAAAAGAAGTTAGCATCTTAGCTAAAGTAGGCACAGAATATGAGCAATTAACCGAGACAGAATTTATCATTAATCCCCATGAGCCAGAACATTTTCAGCAACTTTTAGCAACTGTAGGATCGCGATTTGCGAGACTGGAAGGAATAATCCAATGTTGGAGCCTTTTGGGAATTGAAAGTAATCATTTAACTAATTCTGATTTGGGGTCGATTTCCCATCGAGTTTGTGGAACAACCTTATCTTTGGTTCAAGCGTTAGTTAATCTTCCCTATAGTCCTCATTTATGGTTGATTACTCAAGGAGCGCAGCCAGTAGCTGATAGTAATCCGTCCTTGTCAGGGTTAACGCAAGCTTCTCTGTGGGGTCTGGGCAGAGCGATCGCGTTAGAACATCCAGAACTCAATTGTACATGTATCGATTTAGATCCCGAGGTCAAGATAGAAGAACAAGCCAAAGCGCTTTGGGCGGAAATCTTAGCAGAGGATAAGGAAGATCGAGTAGGCTTTCGCCAAAATAATCGCTATGTCGCTCGCTTAGTAGCTGCTAAGCAGCAAGATTCTTTAGCAGAACATAAGTTGAATATACCTTCAGGGGAATCTTTCCAATTAACGATGCCTCAAAGAGGAACTCTCGAAAATTTAGCCCTAGAAGCCACGAAACGTCGTCCACCAGCTGCTGGGGAAGTAGAAATTCAGGTGATGGCAACAGGATTAAATTTCCGAGATGTTTTAATTGCGATTGATATCTATCCTGGAGATTCCGTGATTGGGGGAGAATGTGCGGGTCAAATAGTTGCAGTGGGAGAAGGAGTAGAAGAGTTGCAGGTAGGCGATGCCGTTATCGCGATCGCGCCTGGAAGTTTTAGCAAGTATCTTACTGTTAATACTAGTTTGGTGGTGCCGAAACCCAAAAATCTCACCTTTGAACAAGCAGCAGCTATTCCTGTCAATTTCCTGACTGCTTACTATACCCTAGAAAAAATCGCCAAAATTCAACCAGGAGAGAAAATTCTCATTCATTCTGCGGCTGGAGGAACAGGAATGGCGGCAGTTCAAATTGCCCAGCAAGCAGGAGCAGAAATATTTGCCACGGCAAGTCCGCCTAAATGGGAGAGCCTTAAATCTATGGGAGTTGAACAGATTATGAATTCGCGAACCCTAGATTTTGCTGAGCAGATCGCAGAAATGACCGCAAGTCAAGGAGTAGACATTGTCCTGAACTCTCTCACTTCAGGAGAATTTGTCGCCAAGAGTCTTTCTGTGGTAGCTAATCAAGGGCTTTTTCTCGAACTGGCTCAAAGAGAGGTTTGGGACTCCCATCGAATGACCCAGGCAAGACCTGATATTGCCTATAAAATTATTAATTTAGTACAAATCTCCCAACAGCAACCTGGTTTAATTCGCTCTATGTTATTGGAGCTAATCGACAAGTTTGAACAAGGTATTCTGCAACCTCCACCTTTAAAAATATTCCCTATAGAAGAAGTAGCCACGGCTTTTCGCTATATGCAGCAAGCACAACATATTGGCAAAATTGTAGTTACTCAATCTTCTGTTCCCGCTTCTCCAGAGTCTATAACTTTTAAACCAGACGGTACCTATCTCATTACAGGAGGCTTAGGCGGTTTAGGATTATTAGTCGCTCGTTGGATGATAGAACAGGGAGCTAAATATTTAGTTTTAGTGGGACGCAGTGGTGCTTCTGATGCGGCTCAGAGCCAGTTACAGGAATTAGAAGAAGCTGGGGCAAGGATTATTGTTCATCAAGCCGATGTCTCACAGTTGGATTCTTTAACTGAAGTTTTCTCAAAAATCAAGCATTCTTTGCCCCCATTACGAGGAGTAATTCATTCGGTCGGGGTTTTAGATGATGGGGTTATACAGCACCTTTCTTGGGAAAGATTTGAGCAAGTGATGGCACCTAAAGTTCAGGGAGCTTGGAACCTGCATCAATTGAGCCGAGAAATCCCCCTAGACTTTTTTGTTTTGTTTTCTTCTGTCGCTTCCTTGCTGGGTTCTCCTGGTCAAAGTAACCATTGTGCGGCCAATGCTTTTCTCGATAGCCTAGCCTATTATCGCCGAGAACAAGGTTTCCCCGGATTGAGTATTAACTGGGGCGTGGTCGGGGAAATCGGTGCAGCGGCTCAACGAAAAGCTGGCGATCGCATCAAACAGAGGGGAATCGGGGCTATTGCTCCAGAACAGGTGTTAGAAGCACTGGAATTCATCATAAATAATGGTTTTACAGAAATTGGAGTAGTGCCAATTCGCTGGTCAGACTTTATGCAGCAATGGTCAAACTGGCAATTTTTAGCAGATTTTGAGGATAATTCCCAATCTTCAACAGTAGTTCAGTCAGAATTTTTACAACAATTAGAATCTACCATTGCTAAAGAACGCCGAGAATTGCTCACAAATCATGTTCGCTGGCAAGTGATTAAAGTATTGGGGCTTAATTCTTCCCACTTGATTGAGCTGCAACAGGGCTTTTTTGAGTTGGGAATGGATTCTTTAACCTCTATAGAGTTAAGAAACCGTTTGCAAACAAGTTTAGGTTTGTCCATCCCCTTAACAGCCTCTTTTGACTATCCTACAGTAGGGGAGTTGATAGATTATTTAATTACTCTATTAGATCTAGATTTTGCCGAAAACTCTGTTCTAGAATTGCAGCCGGAGCAAGTGAACCTAGTTAATCATCACTCACCATTAGAAAACTTGTCTGATGAAGAGGCGGAAACATCATTACTGGATAAATTAGATAAGCTGGGGTATTAAAAAAATGAATAGAAATTCTTCAGAACAAAATCAATCTTTATCCACGATTAAACGGGCGTTTCTAGCTTTAGAAAAGATGGAGAACCAGCTAGAAGCCATGAAATATGCTAGCAGGGAACCAATTGCCATTATCGGGATGGGTTGTCGTTTTCCTGGTGGGGCCGATACTCCAGAAGCCTTTTGGAATTTACTACATCAAGGAAAAGATGCCATTACGGAAGTCCCCTCGGATAGATGGGATCTTGATGCCTATTATGATGCTAATCCTGAAGCTCCAGGAAAGATTTATACTCGTCATGGTGGTTTTATTGGGCAGTTGCAGGAGTTTGATGCGCAGTTTTTTGGTATTACTCCCAGAGAAGCTTTTAGTCTTGATCCTCAGCAGCGTTTATTACTGGAAGTTAGTTGGGAAGCTTTGGAAAATGCTGGGTTACCCTCCGAGCAAATCAAGAAAAGTAAAACTGGGGTGTTTCTTGGCATTTGTAGCTACGATTATTTTCAAAGATTATTGACTAGGGATTTAGAGGAAATAGATGCTTATTTAGCAACAGGAAATGCCCATAGTACCGCATCTGGTCGGATATCCTACATTTTGGGTTTAACTGGCCCGAGTTTATCTGTAGATACTGCCTGTTCTTCTTCTTTGGTGACAGTTCATTTGGCTTGTCAGAGTTTACGGAATCGGGAATGTAATTTGGCGATCGCAGGTGGCGTAAATCGAATTCTTTCCCCAGAACATAGTATTAATTTTTCTAGGGCGCGGATGTTATCTCCCGATGGTCATTGTAAAACTTTTGATATTGGTGCCAATGGCTTTGTTCGTGGTGAAGGCTGCGGCATGATTGTTCTTAAACGACTTTCGGATGCGGTTAAGGATAAAGATAATATCTTAGCGGTAATTCGTGGTTCTGCGATTAATCAGGATGGTCATACTAGTGGCTTAACGGTTCCCAATGGGCCGTCTCAGCAATCAGTGATTCGTGAAGCCCTAGAAAGTGCAGGAGTAGAACCAGCTCAAGTTAGCTATATCGAGGCTCATGGCACTGGGACATCTTTAGGAGATCCGATTGAAGTGGGAGCTCTCGGAGCAGTATTCGGTGCTAGTCATTCCGTTGATAATCCTTTACAGATTGGTTCGGTTAAAACTAATATCGGTCACCTGGAAGCGGCAGCAGGCATTGCGGGTTTAATAAAGGTGGTCTTACAGTTGCAACATCAAGAAATTGCTCCTCATTTGCATTTACAAAAACCAAATCCTTATATAAATTGGTCAGAATTACCAGTAATAGTTCCTACAGAACCTAGACCTTGGGAAGTAGGCGTTAATCCTAGAATTGCTGGGGTGAGTTCTTTTGGTTTTAGTGGAACTAATTCTCATGTGGTCTTGGAAGAAGCAGGGGAGCAGGGAGCAGGGAGCAGAGGAGCAGCCCTAAAGGATACACCTTCGGATAAGGAGCAGAGGAGCGGAGGAGAGATTTACCAAGAGCCATCTCAGCATGTATTGACTTTGTCTGCGAAAACTGAAACTGCTTTGCAGGATTTAGTTAGTCGTTATCAGGAGTATCTCAATACTCATGCAGAATTAGAGATCGGGGATATCTGTTTTAGTTCTAATGTAGGGCGATCGCATTTTTCCCATCGTTTAGCAGTAGTTGCTGCTTCTAGTCAGGAATTAGCAGCAAAATTAGATTCGTTTAATTCCGGAGAAGAAGTCACTGGATTATTCCAATCTCAAGATTTATTCCAGGCTAGTGATCGTAAATCGAAAATCGCATTTTTGTTTACAGGACAAGGTTCCCAATATGTAGGAATGGGACAGGAACTCTATCAAACTCAGCCTGTTTTTCGTAAAACCTTAGAAAAATGTCAAGCCATCCTATCTCCCTATCTAGAAATTCCCCTCTTAGAAATAATTTATCCCAAACTAAATTCTGAATCAGGATTGTTAACTGATGACCGTTCACTGATAATATGCCCTAAAGGACTAGCTGCGCGTCGCGAAGCGGTATCCTTTAGGGCTGATTACGCTCAACCTGCCATATTTGCGATCGAATATGCTTTAGCAACTTTATGGCAATCCTGGGGCATAGAACCAGATGTCGTCATGGGGCATAGTGTTGGCGAATATGTGGCAGCCTGTATTGCCGGGGTATTTAGCTTAGAGGATGCTCTTACCTTGATCTTCCACCGGGGTAGGTTAATGCAACAATTACCTGCGGGTGGTGGCATGGTGGCGTTGATGGCATCGGTAGAACAAGCGGAAAATGCGATCGCGCCCTATGCTCAACAAGTCGCGATCGCAGCTTTCAATGGCCCGACAAATATTGTGATCTCTGGGGAACAAGAAGCTCTTGATGCAATTTGCCAACAGCTAGAAAAACAGGGAATTAAAACCAAAGCTTTACAGGTTTCCCATGCATTCCATTCGCAGATGATGGAACCAATGTTAGAGGAGTTTGCCACTATTGCTGGGGCGATCAAATATTCCAAACCACAAATTAAGCTGATTTCTAATGTCACGGGAAAAAGAATCACTGAAGAGATCGCCACACCAGAATATTGGGTCGATCATGTCCGTAAGCCAGTAAGATTCGCGGAAAGTGTTAAGACTATAAATCAAGAAGGTTATGAGATATTTTTAGAAATTGGATCTCGACCAATTTTGTTAGGAATGGCACGACAATGCTTAGCCGAAAATACAGGAGTATGGTTGCCTAGCTTAAGAGCAGAACAGAGTAATTGGCAACAAATCTTAGATAGTTTAGCTCAATTATATGCCCAGGGATTTAAAATTAATTGGCAAAGATTCCATCAAGATTATTCTTATCAAAAAGTAGCTTTACCGACCTATCCTTGGCAACGCGAGAAATATTGGATTGAAACAAATCAACAGAATAGTCGCAAACCAGAAAATTCATCCTTAGAAAATAATTTAACCCCAATCCTGACAATGCTAAACCGAGGTGATACTCATGGTTTGACCCAACAGTTAAAAAATAGCCAAGAACTTTCAGCAGAAGAAGTAAAACTATTACCAAAATTAATCAATCTATTAGCAACAATTAATCAAGAACAAAAAAACATAGTCAAAAGCCAGAAAAACAGTGAACAAAAATTATTATATGAGGAAACTAAAATTGAAGAATTTTTACTTAAAGATACTATTGAATTAAATAAATATCTAGAACAGGTAGAAAATCTTTCAGATGCTGAACTCAAATCAATAATTAACAGCAAAGATTAATGATTAATTCTAAAATACCAACCATTTATTTCAGGTAATTAAACATGAGTGATATTCAAGAACGCCTTGCCCAACTTTCTCCAGACCAACGCCAAGCTCTGGAGAAAATTATTGCTAAAAATCAGAATGGTAGTTCTGAGCAACAAGAATCACTGGCTCCAATTAATACAGAAAAGCTCAAGAGTTTTTATAAAACCATATCTTTTGGGAATAGCAACACAGAAAATATTGCAGAAGAATATTTAAGATTTTCCCCCTTTAAAAAGATTCTTCCTAATTTTTCTTGGATCGAAGTGGGATTGAATCCTGAGAAATACCCTGAAATTATTGAGTTAATCTTAAAGGCTCAAGATGAAATGAAGAATGTTTTATATAGAGGAATAGATTTTTCCTCCATTTCTAAAGTCATTGATATAGGTTGTGGCTACTCATCTGATTTGATTAATTTAGCTAAAAAATATCCCCATCTCCAGCTTGATGGTCACAATATTTCCCCAGAACAGGTAGAAATTGGTCAACAGAGAATTCAATCTCTCGGTTATTCCCAACAAATCAATATTTACAATCGAGACAGCACTAAAGATACCTTTTCTGATAGCTACGATTTAGCCATTAGCTATCAAGTCATTCATCATATCCAAAAAAAAGAAGATATTTTTGCTAATCTCGGTAAATATCTGACCAATGGAGGCTTTTTTGTCGGCGCAGAAATACTTTCTAACTTGCCTTTCTCTCCTATAGAAGAACCTGATTCTTCAGCTTACTTTGCCACTAGAAGTAAGTGGGCTGAATTGCTAGCCAAAAACAATCTCAGAGTAGTAGAAGGAGTAGATGTGAGTGAAGAAATTGGTAACTTTCTTTACGACCCTAACTTCACAGAAAATTGGTCAAAACTCACTCAAAACTATGATGATATTGCCAAAAGACATCTCAAAGGGCCTCATGAGTTAGGAGAAATGCTGAGGAAAAAATTAGCTATTTATGTTTTGATTACTGCACAAAAAGATCTATTCCTGCAAAAAGAAACAATTGCCCGAATCAACCAAGAAAAATTAGCTAACCTCTTGCCTTATTCAAAAGTAATAGAAACAAGCGGTGGAGGACAACCACTACTTTTATCAAGTGCCAATTATTTGACAGAAACAAATAATGTACAACGACAAGATAGTCTTTTTCGGCAAACGGTAATTGCTCAAGAACCTAGGGAAAGTCAGCTATTACTAGAATCTTATTTTAGAACACAAATAGCAGATGTCATCAAATCTAATCCAGCCGCAATAAATATCCAAGAGCCGTTGAATAATTTAGGGCTTGACTCCTTGATGGCTATGGAATTGCGGAATCGAGTTCAAACTGAATTGGGAATAGATTTATCTATTGTTAAATTTATGGAAGGTATCAATATTACAAGTTTAGCGACACAGATATATGAGGAATTATTAGAACTTGATAAAACTCCAGATCTTGAGGGAAAAGATGTTGACTTTATAGAAGGAGAACTATGAATTTAGTTGAATTTTTACAAGATTTAGTAATTCAAGGTTGGGAATTAGGTTGTGAGGGAGAAAAACTCAAATATCGCGCTCCCAAAGAAGTCTTAAATTCTCAAATATTAGCTCAACTCAAGGAACATAAGAGAGAAATTATACAATTATTATGCGATCGCCCTGATATTCTAAATGTCTATCCCCTCGCGCAAAATCAAAAATCTCTTTGGTTTTTATGGCAATTAGCGCCCCATAGTTCAGCTTATAATGCAGCCATTACCATTCGCATCTGTTCTCCCACAGATGTATCAATTTGGCATCAAGTATTCCAGGCTATTGTAGATCGCCATCCCATATTACGTAGCACTTTCTGTCAAACTGAAACTGAAGCAATTCAACGAGTTCATCAAAAACAAGAAGTTAATTTCCGAACAATTGATGCTTCAAACTGGAGTGAGGATGAACTTAAACAGCAAGTGATTGAAGCATATCAACAGCCCTTCGATCTAGAAAAAGGGCCAGTAATGCGGGTAGAATGCTTCACTCATTCTGAAAAAGATTATGTTTTCTTGCTGACTATCCATGATATTGCTTGGGATGGTTGGTCACTTGATTTGATTTTAAATGAATTAGCCCAACTTTACCAGGTAAAAAAGAATAATGCAGATATCAAACTTCTCCCTTTAACTTCTTCTTACCGAGATTATGTTTATTGGCAACAACAAATGCTCTCCAGCGCCCCAGGGGAAAAACTTTGGAGTTATTGGCAACAAGAATTAGCAGGAGAATTACCCGCTCTAAATTTGCCTACCGACAGACCACGCCCTCCTCTACAAACCTATAATGGAGCTTCCCATAATTTTGCTTTATCAGAGAATATTACGCAAAAAATCAAGGAATTAGCTCAACAAGAAGGTGTCACGGTTTATACGATCCTCTTAGCAGCTTTGCAAGTACTTCTCTATCGTTATACAGGTCAGGAAGATATTTTAGTAGGTTCCCCCACGAGAGGGAGAAGTAAGGCTGAATTTACTCCCTTAGTTGGCTATTTCGTTAATCCCGTAGTCTTGCGAGGGAATCTTGACAAAAATTTGACTTTTAAAGATTTCTTAGCTCAACTATGGCAAAAGGTTTTAGCCGCCTTAGCTCATCAAGATTATCCCTTTGCTTTGCTAGTGGAAAAGTTGCAACCCCACCGAGATCCCAGTCGCTCACCAATTTTTCAGGTTTTCTTTATTCTGCAAAAACTTCAGAAATCTCAACAGATCACAGATTTATTTGCCCCCAGTGCAACTAAGAGTCAAGTAAATTGGGGTGGATTAATACTAGAACCTTTTGAAATTCCCCAACAGGAGGGGCAGTTTGATGTGATTTTGGAAATGATCGAGTCTAGTTCTTCCCTAATTGGGTCTTTTCGTTACAATACTGACCTCTTTAACGAAGAAACGATTACTCGGATGGCGGGTCATTTCCAAAAATTGCTAGAAGAAATTATCGCCAATCCTCAGCAGCGAGTAAGTGAATTTCCCCTGTTAACTGAAAGAGAACAAGAGCAGATTTTGGGAGAATGGAATAACTCGACCTATCGTGAATATTCAGCGAATAAATGTCTACAGCAGTTATTTGAAGAACAGGTTGCCAGGACACCAACTGTGATCGCGGTAGAATTTGCTGGACAAAAAATAACCTATCAGCAGTTAAATCAAAGAGCTAATCAGCTAGCCCATTACTTACAAAGTTTAGGAGTTAAACCAGAAGTATTAGTCGGTATTTGTGTTGAGCGTTCTCTAGAGATGATGGTAGGACTCTGGGGAATTCTCAAAGCGGGTGGGGCTTATGTCCCTTTAGATCCGACTTATCCTCAGGAACGTTTGGCTTACATGTTAGAAGATTCTTCTGTCTCCGTGTTACTGACCCAGGATTCTTTGAGAGCTTCATTACCAGAACATCAGAGCAAGTTAGTTTGTCTGGATACAGATTGGGACTTAATCGCGATCGCAAGTAAAGAGAATCCGCTCACGGAATTACAACCAGAAAACCTAGCCTATGTAATCTATACCTCTGGATCGACAGGAAAACCCAAAGGAGTACAAATTTGCCATAGATCTGTGGTTAATTTCCTCGAATCTATGAGAGTTAATCCGGGATTAACCGATGCTGATACTCTCAATGCAATCACTACTATTTCCTTTGATATTGCAGCCTTAGAACTTTATTTACCCTTGATTGTAGGAGCAAAAGTAATTATTGTTCCCCGTGAAATCGCGACAGATGGGGAGAAGTTACTCCAGCAACTACAAAATTCAGGGGCAACGGTGATGCAAGGAACCCCAGCAACCTGGCAAATGCTTTTGACTTCAGGTTGGTCTAAAGAATATCCTCTCAAGGTTTTTTGTGGTGGGGAAGCCTTGTCCACTCAATTAAGTAATCAAATAGTGGAAACTGGTAGCCAGCTTTGGAATCTTTATGGCCCGACAGAAGCTACCATTTGGTCGGCGATTTATCCAGTTAACCAGCAGGATAAAACCGATAAAACCGATAAAACTAATCGAGGTAACGAGTTGATTGGTTCTCCTATTTCTAATACTCAAATTTATATTTTAGATAATAATTTACAGCCTGTTCCCATGGGGGTTCCTGGGGAATTGCACATTGGAGGAGTTGGTTTAGCTAGGGGTTATCTCAATCGTCCCCAATTAACTCAAGAAAAATTTATTGCCAACCCTTTTTCAGTTAACAGTTATCAGTTAACAGTCAACAGTTCTGCTCCCTCAGCTCCTTCTGCAAGGCTATACAAGACTGGAGATCTAGCGCGTTACTTGCCTGCCCTAACCCTAAAGGGTACACCTTCGGATAAGGATACCGCTGCCCCTTCGGGTAGAGCTTCGCAAGCGCATAATGGGACAATTGAATTTCTGGGTCGCATTGATCATCAAGTTAAGATTAGAGGTTTTCGGATTGAATTGGGGGAAATAGAATCGGTTCTCCATAATCACCCAGAGGTAGAACAAGCCGTAGTCATAGTGAGAGAAGATACACCAGGAAATAAACAATTAGTTGCCTATCTAGTGACTAAATCCGATAGCCTGACTAATGATCAAGTAAGTATATTTCTCCAACGGCAATTGCCAAATTATTTGGTTCCTGCTGCGATAGTAATCTTGGCAACCATGCCACTTACTCCCAATGGCAAGATAGACCGCAAAGCTTTACCTAAGCTGGATAGGGAATTAACCCAACAACAAGAATTTGTCTGTCCCACAACTCCGACTCAAGAGACAATTGCTACTATTTTTGCTTCTGTATTGGGGATAGAGAAGGTTAGCATTCACGGTAATTTCTTTGAGTTAGGTGGACATTCCCTCTTAGCAACTCAGGCTATTTCCCGTTTACGCCAAGCTTTAAATAGGGAATTGCCATTACGGATAATGTTTGAATATCCGACAGTTGCTCAATTAGCAGCCAACCTGAGTCAAAAAAAACCTCTAGCCGCGAAACTTCCTCAGAGCATTAAGCCTGTACCTAGAGAAAATAATGCTTTTGCTTTATCTTGGGGTCAAGAAAGATTATGGTTCCTCAATCAATTAGAAGGAACAAGTTCTACTTACAATCTTCCTGGAGCAGTGCGTCTCACGGGAAATCTGAATATTAAGGCGCTACAACAAGCTTTAAGTGAAATAGAGCAACGCCACGAAATATTGCGCACTAGTTTGCAAAATATTAACGGTACGCCCCGACAGGTAGTTAATGCCGAAGCTAAATTAGTCTTGAATTTAGTAGATTTACAGACAATTGCTGCACCAGAACAAGAGATTCGATTACAGCAACTCTCGAAGCAAGAGATTCAGACTCCTTTTGACTTAGCTGAGGGATATTTAATTAGAGCTAAGCTGATTCAGTTAAGAGCAGAAGAATCGATTTTATTCCTAACTATGCACCATATCATCTCTGATGGTTGGTCTATGGGAGTATTATTCCAAGAGTTATCGACACTGTACCAAGCCTATTGCTTAGAACAAGCTTCCCCATTACCCCAATTATCCATTCAATATCTAGATTATGCTGTGTGGCAACGACAATGGTTAGGGGAGGAATATTTAGCAAGTCAACTTAGTTATTGGAAACAGCAGTTAGCGGATGCGCCTCCTTTGTTGGATTTACCTACAGATCAGGTTCGTCCTGCTCTCCAAAGTTTTACCGGAAGTAAATATTACCAACATCTTTCTGGGGAACTTAATAAATCTCTCCATAATTTGAGTCAGCAAGAGGGCGTGACTTTATTTATGACCCTCTTAGCTGCTTTTAAGGGCTTACTGTCTCGTTACACAGGCTCAGAAGATATTGTGGTGGGCTCCCCTGTGGCTGGTCGCAATCGTCCAGAAATAGAGCCTTTAGTGGGCTTTTTCCTGAATAATTTAGTTCTCCGCACCCAATTAGCGGGAAATCCTAGTTTTCGCGAACTTTTGCAGCGAGTTAAGCAAGTAACTTTATCTGCCTATGAAAATCAAGAACTACCTTTTGAAAAGTTGGTAGAGGAACTACAACCAGAGCGCAATCTTAGTTATCATCCTTTATTTCAAGTTTGGTTTAATTTGCTTAATTTAGAGAGCCAAGAACTAGAGCTTCCAGAATTGAAGTTAGAGTTGATTCCCCAGACAGAGACCGCTTCTAAGTTTGATTTAATTCTACATTTACAGGAACAAGCTGGGGGGCTAGAGGTCGAATGGGTATATAATCAAGATTTATTTGAGCGTCAAACAATTGTTGGGATGGCGACTCATTTTCAGAACTTGTTAAGGGGAATTGTGGCTAATCCCGATGGGAGGATTGGTAATTTTAGATTGTTAAATGAAGGGGAGAAGACGATCTTTGCCCATGATCCTAGTTTGATACATCCAGTTAATAGCTTTAGGGAATTTCCTTTAGCTGCGATCGCGCAATCAATTCCAGATCGCTTTGACCAGCAAATTCGGCAATATCCCCAAAATCTAGCTATTAGTAGTAAAAATTACCAATGGACTTATCAAGAATTAGCGAGTCAAGCTAATGCGATCGCGCAATCAATTCTCAACCTCTGTGGAGAGACAGCAGCAAGAATTGCTCTGTTGTTTGAACATGATGCTCCTGCGATCGCAGCTATCTTCGCTACTCTAAAAGCAGGAAAAACCTATGTTCCTCTTGATCCTTCCTATCCATCTGTCAGACTAAATTACATAGTCGAAGATTCTCAAGCTACAGTTATTTTAACTAACCATAAAAATCTAGCCCTAGCTCAAAAGTTAAAAAGGCAAAATATTCCAGTTCTTAACATTGATGAAATAGATATTGCCACTCAGATTAAAGAAGTAAACTCCACTATTCCTCCCGATGCTTTAGCCTATATTCTCTACACCTCTGGTTCAACAGGACAACCAAAAGGGGTCATACAAAACCATCGTAATATTCTACATTTCATCCGAACCTATACTAATAATCTTCATATTGCTCCTGATGATAATCTGACTCTGCTTTCTTCCTATAGTTTTGATGCAGCAATTATGGATATATTCGGAGCACTCTTAAATGGAGCAACTCTTTATCCTTTCGATATCAAAGAAGACGGCCTAACTAATCTGGCTCAGCAACTACAGGAACAAAAAATCACTATTTATCATTCCACTCCTACTGTCTATCGCTATTTCCTCGAAACCATGAGCCTAGGAGAAAATTTCTTATCTCAAATTCGTCTAGTAGTTTTAGGTGGAGAAGAAGTTGTCAAAACCGATGTCGATCTCTATCAAAAGTATTTTTCCTCAGATTGTCTATTCATCAATGGTTTAGGCCCTACTGAATCGACTGTTACCCTGCAATCTTTTATGAGTCATGAGACAACAATAACTCGTAATTCTGTACCTGTAGGTTATCCAGTGGAAGAAACAGAAATTTTACTACTTAATAAAGCAGGAATTGATGGTCAAATTTATGGGGAAATTGCCATCAAAAGTCCCTATGTTGCTCTCGGATATTGGCAAAAACCAGAACTTACCCAAAAAGTCTTTTTGTCTGATCCCCAGAACCAAAATATTAAAATCTACCGTACAGGAGATTTGGGCCGTCTAAGAACAGATGGTAGTATCGAATTTTTAGGGAGAAAAGACTTTCAAGTCAAAATTCGTGGTTTTCGGATTGAGTTAGGGGAAATTGAAGCAGCACTCCAAAGACATCCCCAGATCCAACAATCAGTGGTGATCCCCAGGGAAGATAATCCAGGGGAAAAACAACTAGTAGCTTATCTCGTCCTATCTTCCGGTTCCTGCAAATCTGGTCAAATTCGCGATTTCCTCCAAGAGCAATTGCCAGATTACATGCTGCCATCTACTTTTGTCATCCTAGAGGATTTGCCCTTAACTCCCAGTAAAAAAATAGACCGTCGCGCCTTACCAATTCCAGAGGAAAATCTTGCCCAGGAACCAACTTGGAATGGTCCTCGCAATGCATTAGAGCTACAACTAACTCAAATATTTAAAGAGATTCTCAAACTTGACTCTGTGGGAGTACAAGACAATTTCTTTGAACTGGGAGGACATTCCTTGCTAGCTGTTCGTCTGATGGCGAAGATTCAGCAACAATTTGGCGTAATGTTACCCTTAGCGACTCTCTTTCAAAGTTCAACTATTGAAAAATTAGCTACAATTCTTCAGCAACAGCAAGAATCCGTTCCTTGGTCACCTTTAGTAACTATCCAAGCCGGGGTTGGTGACAGACCTCTATTTTGTATTCATCCAGCCGGAGGAAACGTTCTTTGCTACTTTTCTTTAGCTGAGTATCTCGGTTCCCAACAGCCAGTTTATGGCTTGCAGGCTTTAGGTCTAGATGAGAAATCCCAACCCCATACTAAAGTTGAAGAGATGGCAACTTATTATCTTCAGGAGATAAAAACTATTCAAGCACAAGGTCCTTATCTACTAGCTGGTTGGTCTTTTGGTGGATTGGTAGCTTTTGAGATAGCACAACAATTGCAGGCGCAAGCAGAGCAAGTTGCTTTCTTAGGGTTATTTGATACCTTTATCCCTTCTAAAATAGAGCAAGAAAGTTTTCTGAAAAAAGATGATGCGGAACTGCTGGTGCATCTGCTAAGGGATGACCTGATCCTCCCCTTAGAGCATTTGCGTAGCCTTAAGTCTGATGAGCAGTTGCTTTATGTTATTGAACAAGCTCAGAATTTAGCTCTGATTCCTCCTGATTTTGATATCGCTCAAGCTCGTCGCTTGCTAAAAGTATATAAGTGCAATTCCCACGCAGCCGAAGAATATGAGCCTCAGTATTATTCTGGTTGTATCAACCTTTTTCCCGCTCAAATAAATACAGCCAATCTCAAACAGATCTGGCAGAATTTAGCATCTCAGGTCAATGTTTACCTTACTCCTGGTAATCATGGGACAATGATGCGCTTACCTAATGTAGAAATTTTAGCTCAGCAGTTAAAGATGAGGATAAAATGATCACAATACAACCTTTAGATAACCAAAGAACTTTGCCTTTGTTGGTAAATTTAGAAAACAGTTCTAAGCAACATATATCTCTAGAAAATCTGATTTCCTGGTATCAAAATAATCAGGAGATGATGGAGGATAAATTGCTAAAACATGGAGCCATCCTTTTTCGGGGATTTTCCATAGATACAGGCTCTAAGTTGAAATCTTTTGTTGACAGAATTTTTAAGAGCCAATTCCTTAAATATACAGATGGAACTTCTCCCAGAAGTAAGATAGAGGACGGTATCTATACCTCTACAGAATTTCCGGCTGAATATCCTATTTCTTTACATAATGAACTCTCTTATTCCTATCAATGGCCCAATAGACTTTTTTTTTGCTGTGTAACTCCTGCTGTGGAAGGTGGAGAAACACCAATAGCTGATAGTAGGTCAATTTTAAAGAATATTGATCCTCAAATAGTTGCAGAATTTAATACCAAAAAGATTAAATATATTCGTAAATTAAACAATGGACAAGGATTTGGCCTATCTTGGCAAAAGGCTTTTGAGACCGATGATCAAGCAATAGTAGAAGATTTTTGTACACGAGCCAAGATTAATTATGAGTGGCAAAAAGATGGAGGGCTTAGAATTAGTGAAATTCGCCCAGCGATCGCTATTCATCCCCAAACTCAAGAACAGGTTTGGTTTAATCAAGCTGATCAATTTCATCCCTCAACCCTGCCTCCAGATTTATATGAGTCCTTATTATTAGTATTCCAAGGAAGGGAAGAGGAACTGTCTTCTAATTGTTGTTTTGGTGATGATAGCGCCATTGAAGTTTCAAAACTAGATGCAATTAGAGAAACTATTAAGCAAGAAACTGTTACTTTTTCTTGGCAAAAAGGAGACCTTTTAGTGCTTGATAATATGTTAGCTTGTCATGGCAGAATGCCCTTTGTTGGACCACGTAAGATTTTAGTTTCTATGATTTAATGAAGTTCTTAAGAAACAATAATCGCTGGGTAATGTTAATTTTATGTACCAGTGTCGCAATTGACTTTATTGGTTATGGCATTATTGTCCCCTTGTTACCTTTTTATGCTCAATCTTTCGGTGCCTCACCAATTGTAATTAGCTGGCTTTTGAGTGTGTTTCTCTTCATGCAGTTATTTGCGCCTACTCTATGGGGAATTTTAAGCGATCGCTTTGGTCGTCGTCCAGCATTGTTGCTCAATATAGCTGGTACTAGCCTTTCTCTTCTCTGGCTGGGGCTCTCTAATTCTCTTTCGATGTTATTTGGTGCTAGAGTTTTGGCCGGAGCCAGTGGTTCGAGCTTTGTGATTGCCCAATCCTACATCGCAGATATAACTGAACCGAAGAACCGCACCAGGGATTTAGGCTTTTTGCAAGCATCTAGCGGTGTCGGCTTTCTCATTGGGCCAGCCATTGGTGGTTTGCTCGTGGGCAATGATCCGAGTAACCCCAACTTCGCTTTACCAGGATTATTTGCTGGGGGGATTTCTCTCGTAACCTTGAGTTTTGCTTTTGTATTTTTACCTAAGTTAAAAAGAAACAATCCTATCGCTCATCAGGAATTAAAGTCTCGTAAGCTAGTTCGAAGTATAGCTAAAGTATTGCAAAGACCCTTAATAGCTCAGTTGAGCGGTATTTTTTCTTTAGCGATGTTTGCCGGGATGGGTGCTCAAGCCGTTTTGCCTCTATGGTGTGAACATCAATTCGACTGGGGTCCCAAGCAATTTAGTTATTTAGTTATTTTTTGTGGTGTTTTAGGTGCGATTGTCTCTATTGGCTTGCTCAAACCTCTCACCCGAATCTTAGGAGAACCGAAGTTACTTCTTGGGGGATTACTAATTGTGAGTGTGGGACTAATATTAATTTCTTTTTCTACCGACCCACCTTTATTTTTGGCTGGAATAGCTTTGGCTATCTGCGGTCAAGCGATCACAAAACCAGTAATCACAAGTTTATTTTCTCAGTTAGCAGAACCCAAACAGCAGGGAAAAACCCTGGGACTCGCCAATTCTTTTAGTGGTTTAGCTAGCTTTCTCGGAACTATTTGGGCAGGTTTTGTCTTTCAACTATGGGGTCCTAATTCACCTTATTTGATAGGTAGTATACTCATTTTAATAGCGGCAATATTCAGTTGGGCTTTGGGTAAAAAGTTTTCTACCTTGAGTTAAAAAAGTTTATTGTGGGACTCTTCTCGCTCTTGTTTTTGTTCCTTGTATTTATTTATTACTTGTTCCATTCCATAAATAATGAATATGCTTACATTACCGCAATTATTACTACAGCGCTCATCAACGGAGCCAGACAAGACTGCTTATATTTTTCTACGCAATGGAGAAAAAGAATCAGCCCGACTTACCTATAGACAGTTAGATGAGCAAGCTAGAGCGATCGCAGCCTCTTTGCAACACTGGCAAGGAGAACGAGCGTTATTATTATATGCTTCAGAATTAGATTTTATTGTGGCCTTCTTTGGTTGCTTATATGCTGGAGTGGTCGCAGTGCCAGCCTATCCTCCCAGACGTAATCAGAAATTATCTCGTCTACGGGCGATCGCATCCGATGCTCAAATCGCGATCGCCCTGACAACAGCAGTTGTTTTAGACAAAATCAATTGTCGTTGGCAAGAAGAACCCCTACTAGCTAAATTAAACTGGCTCGCAACGGATCAACTCTCAACTACTGCCGAGGACTGGAGCCCTCAAGTCATTACTCCAGATCAATTAGCCTTTTTGCAATATACTTCTGGTTCTACGGGAACTCCTAAAGGAGTGATGGTCAATCATCGCAATATAATTCATAACTCCCAAATAATTAAGCAAAATTTTGGTCACACTCAAGAAACGATTTTTGTTGGCTGGCTACCTCTATTTCATGACATGGGATTAATTGGAAATGTACTACAGCCTATGTATCTCGGTATTCCTTGTATTCTGATGCCACCAATAGCTTTTCTGCAAAAACCCATTCGTTGGTTAAAAGCTATTGACCGATATCGAGCAACTACCAGTGGCGGCCCCAATTTTGCCTATGACTTATGTGTCCAGAGAATAAAATCAGAACAGTTGGCGGGTCTGGATTTGAGTAGTTGGACAGTCGCTTTTAATGGCGGAGAACCCGTACGAGCAAAAACTTTGGAACGGTTTACGAATACCTTTGCGGAGCATGGCTTTCGTCCCCAGGTATTTCATCCTTGTTACGGGATGGCGGAAAATACTCTCTTTATAAGTGGCGGAGTGATAAGCCAAGAGCCTCAACTTTGTCTTGTTGAAGCAGCGGAACTAGAGCAAAATAGAGTGGTCCATACAGAGGTTACATCTTACAGTAGCTTAAAATCTACTGGTGGAGACAAACAAGAATTCAATAAGTCAACCTTAGTTAGTTCTGGAGGTTCTTGGCAAGGGCAAAAAATAGTTATTGCGAAAGTAGAATCTTTAACCCAATGTGGAGAAGGAGAAGTAGGAGAAATTTGGATATCTGGTGATAGTGTGGCTCAAGGATATTGGAATTGTACCGAAGCAACCCAAAATAGTTTTCATGCCTATCTCACAGATACGGGAGAAGGCCCTTTTTTACGCACAGGAGATTTAGGATTTGTACTAAATGGCGAGTTGTTTGTAACAGGAAGGCTGAAGGATGTAATTATCATTCGAGGTCAAAATTATTATCCTCAAGATATTGAATTAACAGTTGAAAGTAGTGA
>JBCCYD010000003.1:0-40430 GCA_039190385.1 Cyanobacteria bacterium P01_F01_bin.143
CAATTAGATCTAATTAATACTTATTTAGATGAGGCAGGTTATAAAGTATTAACTGCTTCTGATGGTGAAGAGGCACTTAACAAAGTGAATCAACATCAACCTGATGTAATTATTACTGATTTAGTTATGCCAGAAATGAGTGGGTTAGAATTTTGTCGCAAACTAAAGAAAGATTCAGCTACGGCTGATATTCCCGTAATTGCTTGGAGTACTAAAAATCGTTCAATGGATCAAAAATGGGCTATTAAACAAGGTGTAGCTGCTTATTTGGTTAAACCTTGTAGTAAAGAAGAAATTCTTGAAACTGTTAAAGGTTTTACTAATTAAAATTATGAAAAGTTTAACTACTAAAGATAGACTAAAAGAATTACTACCAGAACTATTTTCGGAGCAGAATCTTCAAGGAGATTCTTATCTGCGATTACGGCTAAATTCTCAGCTACTTGCCTTAATAGATTTAAATCAAGTACAAGAATCTTTTGTCATACCTAGCAGAGAAATAACTACAATTCCTAATGTGCCAGACTATGTTTTGGGTTTAATGACTTCTCGGAGTGAGGTTTTTTTTGCTCTAGACTTAGCTCATTTAATTGGATTGTCTCCAGAAATTATTAATTGTCGACAATATCAGGTAATTGTAGTTAAAACATCTGCTGCTGATGAATCGAGCAAAGAAACTTCTGAACAATGCGACAATCCTAGTTTTTTAGGTTTAGTGGTTAACCGTATTTTGGGAGTTTCTAGATTTGTTTATGATGATTTTGATGCATCAAATAAAAATATTCCAACCTCATTAGCTCATTTTGTTTATGGCTCTGTTAAACAGCATGATGACGAATATTTGGTGCTTGATATTAAATCCCTAATTGCTAACAAAATTAGCAAAAACAACTAATTTTTACAGATCATAGCTTCTAGATCAGCAATATTTATAGTTGAATATTATGAGAAATCTCAAAAATCAGTCTTGGCAATTATTCACCAAAACAATTAAATTAGGTTTTGGTAAATCAAATAAACAATCTCGTTATTGGATTGTCTTACTTAGCTTTACTAGTTTGTTGTTACCTTCTATTACTCCTCAAATTGCAACTAATTCTCTAACAAAGAATATTCTGTCAGGAGCCGCGATCGCCAATGAGAGCAACCATCTCATCGCTCAAGTTGAGCAAACAGCTCCGACGACTGAAAAGAAAGTTTTCAAAATAGCAACTATCGCTTTACGAGGAAAGGATAAGGCAACCAAGAAATGGACTCCCTTAGCCAATTATTTGTCTGAGACAATTCCTGAGTATGACTTTGAGTTAGTGCCGATGGATTTCGACGAAATTTATCAAGCGGCAGAAAATAGTGAATTTGATTTCTTGCTGCCAAATCCTGGTATGTATGTCGATTTTGAAGCGAGATATGGGGCTAATCGTATTGCAACACTTAAAAACCGTAGATTAGGCAATCCTTATACAGAATTTGGTGCAGTAATTTTTACTAAAGCAGGTCGTAGCGATATCGAGGAACTCAAAGACTTCAAAGGCAAGACTTTTATGGGCGTTAATGAGGTCGCCTTTGGTGGTTGGCAAATGGCTTGGGGAGTCTTCAAAGATAATGGGATTGATCCTAAAAAACAATTCAAAGATTTAAGTTTTGCTGGAACTCATGACAAAGTCGTCATGGCAGTCTTAAATGGAGAAGCTGATGGGGGAACTGTTCGCACAGATACTATCGAACGTATGGCGGCAGAAGGCAAGATCAATATAGAAGACTTTAAAATTATTAATAAACAAGAAGATCCTCAAGGTAGATTTCCCTTTTTAGTTAGTACGCCGCTCTATCCTGAATGGCCTTTTGCTGCGACTCAAAATGTTTCTCTAGAGATTTCTGAGATCGTGGCTAAAGCATTGCTCAATATGCCCAAAGATCATCCAGCGGCGGTTACTGCTAAATCAGAAGGTTGGACTGTACCTCTCAATTATCGACCAATCCATGATTTGTTTATTGACTTGTCGGTTGCTCCTTATGACGAAATCGGGCAGATTACCTTTGAAGATTTACTCTGGTACTGGGTTGCGATCGCAGGTATTCTCGTAACATTAGCCGGGGTAACAATCTATTTCCAAAGACGGTCTCTAAAACAGACCCAAATCAATGAAAAATCTCTTAATGCCCTCAACCGTTCCTTGGAAGAAAGTGCCAACGAACAACGTCAAGAAAGGGAAGCTCTAGAAGAAGCAATTTCTTCCCTGATGGATAGCTTAGAACCAGCATCAGAAGGGGACTTAACAGTGCGTGCCCAATTACTAGAAGGGGATGTTGGAATTATTGCCGATTTATTTAACGCTATTGTCGAAAATTTACGAGATATTGCAATTCAAACCAAGGCTTCTGCTAGTGAAGTAAGTCTCTCTTTAGGGGATAACGAAGTTACGATCAGACAATTAGCAGAAGAAGCTGTGGTTGAAGCCCAACAAATTCAACAAACTCTATCTTCTGTAGCAAATATCTCTGAATCTATTAAAGATGTAGCTGACAACGCTGAAAAAACCGCAGCTATCTCCAATGACGCTTTTGCTACTGCTCAAGAAGGAAACAAAGCAATGGATCTTACTGTACAAAGTATTCAAGGTTTACGGAATACAGTAGGAGATACCGCTAAAAAAATTAAGCGCCTGGGTGAATCGGCACAACAAATCTCGCAAGTTGTATCTCTAATTGATGAAATTGCCCTCAAAACCAACTTACTAGCGATTAATGCTAGTGTGGAAGCAGCCCGAGCTGGTGAATTAGGTCAAGGCTTCACGGCAGTTGCAGAACAAGTAGGAGCCCTAGCTGAACAGTCAGCCAATGCAACTAAAGAAATTTCTCAACTAGTTCAGGGAATTCAAAGTGAAACCCAAGAAGTAGTTGCGGCGATGGAAGTTGGGACAACTCAAGTAGTTGCCAGTACTCGTCTAGTTGAAGATACCAAGACAAGACTACAAGCAGTTTTAGAAAAGTCCCAAGATATTGACCGTCTCATGCAGTCTATCTCCCAGGCTACAGTTTCTCAGGCAGAAACTTCTGAGATTGTGACCGAGACGATGAAACAAGTTACCTCCGCATCGTCTAAACGTTCTCAATCTTCTCGTCAAATAGCCGAGGCAATCAAGGGAACAACCAATATTGTGCAAGAACTACAAAAGTCCGTGGCACAATTTAAGGTAGATGAGACCGAGCAACAAGCTGAAGCTAAGATGGCTTAAATTATATGTTAAACATTAGGTGTTAGAGACTAAGAAATAGGTCCCTAGCACCTTTGCAGCTTTGCTCCAACAAAACTCAAATGCTGTATTTTGATAGTAAATTTCAAACAAAGAAACCATATCAACTACTTCTGTAGGTAGGCTAATCTGGCAATGGATAGAGATCAACAAATACAATTGGACTTTCTTGAAGAAGCTCAAGAATATTTTGATAATCTAGAGTCGACTATCATAGACTTAGATTCTCAAGAGGTTAATACCGAACTACTCGACAAAGCAATGAGGGCTGCCCATTCTCTAAAAGGTGGTGCAGCGATGATGGGATTTACTTCGTTAAATAAAATTGCCCATCGTTTAGAAGATTTCTTGAAAATTCTGCGAGTGCGCAAAGATGTTACCTTGCTAGATCGAGAAGTTACTACCTTATTACTTCAAGGTGTTGATTGTTTAAGAGAAGTTGGGAAAGCCCATAAAAGTCAAACTTTAGTTGATGAACAGTGGATTGCCAAGATCACTACTCCGGTTTTTGATCCTTTGTATCAAAGGTTGGGAGACTTAAAGGATGAAGATGAAGATTCTCTATTAGCTGAAGAAGAAGAAGTTGATGTTTCTAACTTAGTTTTTGAAACAGGTGTTGAAGAATGCCTCGATAGCCTAGAACCCAAACTAGATACTTTAACTCCCCAGGAACTACGATTAGAATTGGCATCTTCAGCTGAGCAATTAACTGACTTTGGACTCATGAGCAGTTTAGATGCTTTTGTCTCCCTATGCGAATCAGTTCAAGCAAGATTGGGAACAGTCTCAGATGAAGGACTTAGAGATTTTGCTTATCAGGCTTTCAATACTTGGCAAAGATCCCATGCCCTAGTAACCTTAGGTCGTCTGGACCAGATTCCGCAAAATTTACCCTCTATCGAAGCCGAAGATAGTGCGAGCTCCGAAAACCTAGAACAAGTTACATTAGAAAATCCGCAAGCAGATTGGGAGGAAATGACTCCTAACCTAGATGAATTAGCAGATTTACAGACAACTTTTGACAATCTAGAATCTCCCCCAGAAACCACAGAAGTCGAACTCCCCGCCGCCGTAGATTGGGAGGAAATGACTCCTAACCTAGATGAATTAGCAGATTTACAGGACACTTTTGACAATTTAGAATCTCCTCCCGAAACCATAGAAGTCGAACTCCCCGCCGCCGTAGATTGGGAGGAAATGACTCCTGACCTGGATGAATTAGCAGACTTACAGGCCACTTTTGACAATTTAGAATCTCCCACAGAAATCACAGAAGTCGAACTCTCCAACGCAGTAGATTGGGAAGAAATGGCTCCTGATTTAGATGAACTAGCAGATTTACAGGCCACTTTTGACAATCTAGAATCTTCTCCCGAAACCACAGAAAAAGAAGAAAAAGAAGTTGAATCTGTGGCTAAGAAAAAAGTCGTGGAGGAAATTCCCACAACAAGTATCCATTCTTCAAAATCTGTTGTATCAGAAAGAATGGTTAAGGTTTCTGCGCAAAAACTGCAAAAGATTAATACTTTATCCAGTCAGTTGATTTTAGAACGGAATAGTGCAATTTTGCGCCTTAATCAACTACATAACTATTTGGCATTAACTCAAGAAAGAATTCGTACTCTAGAAAAGTCCACTAGTCAAATTCGTAAATGTTACGACTGGGCTTCTTTAGAAGGGATGTTACCGAAAATAAATCAACCCAATGAAGAATTGGTTACAGGGAGTTCTCCTTGGCAATCAAGTAATAGTAGTGATACTCATCCACAAGATTTTGACTCTCTGGAAATGGATCGTTATAGCGATCTGCATTTACTATTCCAAGAGCAGATTGAGACGATTTTTCAGTTAAAAGAGGTAACGACAGATATTGACTTGGGCTTACAAGACATGAGCCAGGTCGTTCGAGATTTTACCTATACAACTAGAGAATTACAGCAAAATGTAACTCGCTCTCAGATGCGACCTTTTGCTGATTTGGTTAGTAGATATCCGCGATTTATTAGAAATTTATCCTTAGAGCATAACAAACAAGTTAATCTCAAAATTGAAGGGGAAATCACGCCGATTGATCGACAAGTTTTGGAACAACTTATTGATCCGCTGAATCATCTGCTACGTAATGCTTTCGATCATGGAATTGAAGAGCCCTCAGTTCGTCTAGCCCAAGGTAAATCTGCTGAGGGAACGATATTGTTGAGAGCTATGCAGAAGGGAAATAAAACCATCATTATTATTCAGGATGATGGGAAAGGAATTAATGAAGATAAAATACGCGATCGCCTGTGTCAAATGGGATTGCCAAAAGATCAAGTAGCTCAAATTCCCACCTCCGAATTACTTCAAGCTATTTTTGAGCCAGGATTTAGCACAGCAGAAAAAGTCACCGAGCTTTCTGGTCGTGGAGTTGGCATGGATGTCGTGCGCTCAAATTTACAACAAGTTCGCGGCGATATTCAGGTAGAAACGAATCTTGGAAAAGGAACAAAATTCACGATTACAGTTCCTCTTTCACTATTAATTCTTCGGGTCAATATTTTAGAAAGTGCGGGAATGGTTTTTGCCGTTCCAGTTCATGGAATCAAGGAAATGATTCGCTTTGAAGAAGAACGCGTAGTCACAGATCAGAATCTAGAACAATTTAATTGGGATGATGTCAAAATTCCACTAATTCGCTTAGAAAAATGGCTAATGTTCAATCGACCCAGCAAATCTTTTCCGATGGACAGTAAACCCATAATCGATACCCCAACAGTATTAGTCTTTGGTCAAGAAAATCAATGGAATGGTATTTATATAGAGCGTTATTGGGGAGAACAAGAAGTAGCAATTAGATCTGTTGCTAGTCCCATTGGTCTTTCTCCAGGCTTTACTGGTTCTACTATTTTGGGAGATGGAAGAGTTATTCCTTTGATTGAACCAAGTTTCTTGGGTGATTGGATTACCAAGCAAAGGAATGCTCAAGATGCTCTAAAACCTGAATCAGACAATCTTGATCCTCAAGTAGATCACTTCAAAATTGATAGTCCAACAATTTTGATTGTAGATGATTCAGTTAATGTAAGACGCTATTTAGCATCAATGTTGGAACGGAATGATTATCAAGTAGAACAAGCCAAAGATGGTCGCGAAGCGGTAGATAAATTGGTTAATGGATTAGAAGTGGCAGCAGTTATTTGCGACGTTGAGATGCCCCGTTTAGATGGCTATGGCGTGCTTACAGAAGTCAGATCTCATGCCAAATTTGCGAAACTGCCGATCGCCATGCTGACCTCTCGTAACAATGATAAACATCGTAAACTGGCAATGAAACTTGGGGCTTCCGAATATTTATCGAAACCTTTGGATGAACCAAAATTACTAAAACTATTACAGAAATATATTCTTGACAAATAAATACTTGATTGTAAGTAGGATTGAGATCTTGCCTTAAAATGGCAAATACACCAACGATCTCAATCACTGCATTATGAACTTATCTCAATTTGGCATGCAAATGTCTCAACTCACAGGAGTTCGGGCAATTATGAAAGATATTATTGAGACTTTGAGAAATAATGCAGGTCAAGAATTTATCAATCTCAGTGCTGGAAATCCTGTAATATTGCCAGAAGTTGCCCAATTATGGCGAGAATCTACTGAAGATTTGTTGTCAACTGATGAATATAGTGAGGTGGTATGTCGTTATGGCTCTTCTCAGGGCTATGAACCTTTGATCGAAGCTGTGGTCAAAGATTTTAATCAGCGTTATGGGTTAAATCTAAATAATGAGAATATTTTAATTACACCTGGCTCTCAATCACTCTATTTCTACGCAGCTAATGCCTTTGGCGGTTACACCAAAAACGGAGATTTAAGACAAATTGTTTTACCTTTGAGTCCCGATTACACAGGTTATGGTGGTGTAAGTTTGACCCCTGAAGCCTTAGTTGCCTATAAACCAACCTTGGAAATCGAGGAAGATAAACATCGTTTTAAGTATCGTCCTGATTTTAGTCAATTACAAATCAATGAACAAACAGGTTGTGTAATTTTTTCACGCCCTTGTAATCCGACAGGTAATGTTTTGACCGATGATGAAGTTAGTAAAATAACTTCCTTGGCTGAAGTTTATAATGTGCCAGTCTTGATCGATTCTGCCTATGCGCCTCCTTTTCCTAGTCTGAATTTTACGGCTATGACTCCTCAATTTGGCGGCAATATTATCCATTGTATGAGCTTATCGAAAGCAGGATTACCAGGAGAAAGAATTGGCATTGCAATTGGTGATAAAAAATGGATTCAGGTACTAGAAGCTTTTCAGACCAATGCAGCTATTCATTCTTCTCGCTATGGTCAGGCGATCGCGGCAAAAGCAATTGATTCAGGGAAATTAGCCGAAATTTCTACCAAGATTATTCGTCCCCATTATCAAGAGAAACTAGAAATTTTAGCTGCGACTTTAGATGATGCCATGCCTCAAGATCGCCCTTGGTTACTACATCAAGGAGAAGGAGCCATTTTTGCTTGGTTATGGTTAAAAGATCTACCAATGAGTGATTGGGAGTTTTATCAAGAATTGAAAAAAGTAGGCGTAATCGCAGTTCCTGGAAGCACATTTTTTCCTGGCTTAAAAGAAGATTGGCAACATAAAAAACAATGCCTCAGAATTAGTCTCACGGCCACCAAATCGGAAATTGCTACGGCGATGACTAGATTAGCTAAAGTTTATAGCAATCAGCAATTAGCAATTAGCAATTAGCAATAATCAACGATAGGAACATTATCTCTCTCGGCTTACATCAATTTTTCAATTCCAACTTGTTCGAGTATTACTTGGTTCCCGCAATCCGATACCATAAAATATATATCCTAAATATATAGATCCAGGTTTATTTTTATGTTTGATGCTTTAGCCGATAAATTAGATGACGCGTGGAAGAAACTGCGTGGTCAAGATAAAATTAATCAGTCGAATATTCAAGATGCACTTAAAGAGGTTCGTCGCGCCTTACTCAGTGCCGATGTTAACCTGCAAGTAGTTAAAAACTTTATTGCTCGCGTCGAAGAAAAAGCTGTTGGAGCAGAAGTCGTCACAGGAGTTAACCCTGGTCAACAGTTTATCAAAATTGTTTACGACGAATTAGTCGCGGTGATGGGAGAAAGCAATGTTCCCCTAGCTCAAGCCGATAAGCCACCTACTGTGATTTTGATGGCAGGTTTACAGGGTACAGGTAAAACTACTGCTACTGCTAAACTCGCCTTATATTTACGCAAACAAAAACGTAGCTGTTTGATGGTGGGAACAGATGTCTATCGTCCAGCCGCGATCGATCAGCTGTTAACTCTGGGTAAACAAATCGATGTTCCTGTATTTGAGATGGGAACCGATGCCAATCCTGTGGAAATTGCCCGTCAAGGTATAGCAAAAGCCCAGGAAATGAAAGTCGATACCGTCATTGTTGATACCGCAGGTCGGCTACAAATTGATTCGGATATGATGGGCGAATTAGCTCAAATCAAAGAAACCATTCAACCCGATGATGTTTTGTTAGTTGTCGACTCGATGACAGGTCAAGAAGCTGCGAATTTGACTCATACTTTTCATGAAGAAATTGGGATCACCGGAGCAATTCTTACCAAGTTAGATGGTGACACTCGCGGTGGGGCAGCTCTTTCGGTACGGCAAGTATCGGGGCAACCGATTAAGTTTGTCGGGACAGGTGAAAAGGTAGAAGCGCTGGAGCCTTTTTATCCCGATCGCATTGCTTCACGAATCCTCAATATGGGGGATGTTCTCACTTTAGTAGAAAAGGCTCAGGAAGAATTTGATTTGGCCGATGCGGCTAAAATGCAAGCCAAAATCATGGAAGCTCGATTTGATTTTAATGACTTCCTCAAACAAATGCGCCTACTGAAAAATATGGGTTCTCTTGGCGGAGTTATGAAGTTAATTCCTGGGATGAATAAACTCAGTGGAGCTGATTTGGAGAAGGGAGAAACTCAACTCAAACGCACCGAATCGATGATTAACTCGATGACCAAAGCCGAAAGAGCCGAGCCTGAATTATTAGCTCAATCTCCTTCACGTCGTCGTCGGGTTGCCAAGGGCTCAGGCTTTTTGGAAAAAGATGTTTCCAAATTAGTTAAAGATTTTACGAGAATGCGATCGCTAATGCAGCAAATGGGCAGCGGTGGGATGCCCGGGATGCCTGGTATGGGCGGTATGGGAGGAATGCCCAGTATGCCTGGAATGCCTAATATGCCTATGGGCGGAATGTTTGGTGGTGGCGGAAGACCTGGTTCTCGCTCGACCGGTAGAAAGAAAAAGAAAAAAAATAAGAAAAAGAAAGGTTTTGGAACACTTTAGAAGAAGTTACAAATAAGTAGAGGTTACAAATAAGTACCTGGGCAAAATTAGTTATTCTCTTTTGAAAATATGACAGCACAATCACCTTCAACAACATCTGAATCTACTCAGCCAAAAGCAGTAGGAGGATTCTTTTCCGAAGATAATGGCAGCAAATCTTCTATGAGATTAATGAGCTTTATTGCTCTGATGGCAGCGATCGCGTTTGGTATTTTAACTATTCTTAATCCGACAAAAGCAGTCAATGGCACCGATGGCATATATATAACTTTCGGTTTTTTATTGTCAGCTTTTGCCCCGAAAGCAATTCAGAAATTTGCAGAAACTAAACTTTAATGGCTAATGGTTAATTGCTAATCGCTAGTGGTTTTTGACCTAATTAACCAAAGATCATACCAGCTAATAAAATAAAGCCTAACCAAACATTTTGGCTAAAGATTTTTCCGTAAACAGATCGTGGTAGATGGGGTTTACGGATTTTTCGATACTGTAAAATCCAGCCTATGACAGCAATTGTCCAACCTAACCAGAAAATTAGCTGTAACTGAAGACTGAAAGCAAGAGCCGCCATTAAAACAGCAGTAATAATAAAAAATATGCCGACAGCTTCTGCTACGTATTTGCCGAAGAAAATCGCACTGGAGTTGATTCCAACTTTGAGATCATCTTCTTTGTCTGACATAGCATAAACCGTGTCAAATCCCAATGTCCAAGCAATTGTGGCACCCCAGAGTAACCAAGTATTATTGTCAATATTACCTGTTACAGCAGTCCAACTGATTAAAACGGCAAAACCCCAACAGATAGACAGAATTAATTGGGGAATGGGAAAAACTCTTTTGGCTAGAGGATAACCAATAATAAAAGGTACCGCCGCAACTGATAACCAAAAACTGAGAGGATTGAGATAAAACGCTAGTCCCGCAGCACAAAGTAGCGCGATCGCGAAGATAATAATCCCCAATTTAGCCGATAATGCCCGAGAAGCTAAGGGACGATTTTTGGTTCTAGCGACCTGCGGATCGATATCTTTATCCCAAAGATCGTTGATCACACAACCTGCTGCACTAGTGGCAAAAGTCCCCAGAATAATTATTCCGACTAATAATAGCGGAGGTTTACACGAAGCAGCTAAAAATACTGCCCATAATGCAGGAATCATTAAAATTAATCTTCCGGCTGGTTTGTCCCAACGAAGCAGTCGGATAATTTTTTCCCAGGTAGATTCTTGAATAGATTGGGGATATTGATTCATAAAAAAAAATTAATGTCGTTAAAAATATGAAAAGTTATTATTGTGTGATCATAATTAGTCCCCAAGAATATATGCTGGTTTCTTAGGGGCTCAATCAAGATTCATTCTTGCATAATTTCTATGATTAATTCTATTCATCAACCCAGTTTCGATACTAGTTTTCCTATCAGTCAAACCAAACAAGTAATTGCAGCAATTGATATCGGAACGAATTCGGTTCATATGGTAGTAGTGGAAGTAGATCCGAAATTACCAGCTTTCCATATTGTTGCGAAAGAAAAAGATACGGTTCGCTTAGGCGATCGCGATCCAGAAACGGGATATCTGACAGAAGAAGCCATCACCAGAGCTCTAAATGCGCTAAAACGCTGTAAGGATTTGGCAGAAAGTCTTAAGGTCAGTCAAATAATTGCTGTAGCTACTAGCGCCACCAGGGAAGCCGGCAATGGCATCGCTTTTTTGCATCGCATCAAGTCCGAATTGGGAATCGGAGTTAATCTAATTTCGGGGAAAGAAGAGGCAAGACGTATTTATTTGGGTGTGCTTTCGGGGATGGATTTTGGCGATCGCCCTCATGTCATGATTGATATTGGCGGCGGGTCGACAGAGATAATCTTAGCTGATATTAGAGAAGCTCGTTTTCTTAGTAGTACCAAGGTTGGAGCAGTACGCCTAACCAAAGAATTTGTTCAATGTGATCCTATTAGTCAGCAAGAATTGACTTATTTAAAAGCTTATGTCAGGGGTATGTTGGAGCGCCCTGTTGATGAAGTTTGGGGGAATTTACAGTTAAACGAAAATCCTCGTTTAGTAGGAACTTCAGGCACAATAGAGACTCTGGCCACGATCCATGCCTTACACACCCAAGGAACTGTTCCTAATCCGCTTAATGGTTATAAATTCACTCGTAAAGAGATCGAGGATGTCATTGATAAGTTGGCAAAGATGACTTATGAGGAACGATTCGATATTCCAGGCATTTCTGATAAAAGAGCCGAAATAATTGTTCCTGGGGCAATCATTCTGCTAGAAGCGATGAAAATGTTGCGGATGGACTCGATTACTATTTGTGAAAGAGCTTTAAGGGAAGGAATTATTGTCGATTGGATGTTGACTCATGGTTTGATCAGCGATCGCTTACGTTATCAAAATGAGGTCAGAAATCGTAATGTTTTTAAGATTGCCCATAAGTATCAAGTAGATCTTGAATATAGTCAGAGAGTTGCCAATTTTGCTTTGAGTTTATTTGATCAAACTCAAGATAAGCTCCATGAATGGGGACAAGATGAAAAAGAAATCTTATGGGCAGCTGCTATTTTGCATAATTGTGGAATTTATATTAGTCATTCAGCTCACCACAAGCATTCATATTATTTAATTAGGAATGCAGAATTATTAGGTTTTACAGAATTAGAATTAGGTTTGATTGCGAATATTGCTCGTTATCATCGTAAAAGTAAGCCGAAGAAAAGACATTCTCCTTATCATGAATTGCCTGGCAAAAAATATCAATTAATGGTGCGACAATTAAGTGCTATTTTACGAATCGCTGTAGCTTTAGATCGTCGTAATAAAGGAGCTATTAGTAAAGTTATATGTGATTTTGATAAGAGAGAGAAAATTCTGGAATTAACAGTGGTTCCGAATGAACTTGGCGATGATTGTGCTTTGGAATTATGGAGTTTAGATTATAAAAAACCAATCTTTGAGGAAGAATTTGATGTTCAACTAAAAGCTAAGTTAGGTAATTAAGA
Organism: Cyanobacteria bacterium P01_F01_bin.143; assembly: GCA_039190385.1. GTDB lineage: Bacteria > Cyanobacteriota > Cyanobacteriia > Cyanobacteriales > Xenococcaceae > Xenococcus. The sequence goes on from JBCCYD010000003.1 coordinate 12,613, forward strand.
TAGATATCTGTTTGGAAGAAATAGCAAATTGGGAAAACTAATAAGGATAAAGATTTTTTCCTTATTCATGACCCTATATAAAAACAAATATCGTATTGAATCAGCACGTTGTCCAAATTGGGACTATACTTCTAACGGTTACTATTTCGTAACTATTTGTACTTATAATCGCCAGTGTTTCTTTGGTAATGTGATTGCTGGAAAAATGCAATTGTCCGATATGGGATTAATAATTGCTCAAGAATGGCAGAAAACATCGCAAATTAGAGCTAATGTTCAGTTAGACGAATGGGTGGTAATGCCAAATCATTTACATGGAATTATCATCATAAACAATTCCGTAGAGACGTTCCGCCGGAACGTCTCTACCACAAATAAAAAATCACGATTAAAACCAAATTCTCTAGGTTCAATTATTGGTCAATTTAAATCAATCTGTACCAAACGAATTTGGAAAATGGGATTCAATGATTTTCGCTGGCAAACTAGATTTTACGATAATATTATTAGAGACGAAGAATCACTACATAGAATTCGCCAATACATTATTAATAATCCTGCTCAATGGGAATTAGATAGAAATAATCCTAAAAACAGACAGAAAAATAATTAATTTGATACTCTCTGTTTATAAATTTCAATATAGATATTTAGTAAGCTGGTACTTTTTGATTTGATGGATTAAAAGAGAGAGTCCACAGATGAACACAGACAAGTTCAGCTTCGTGTTCTGGATAAACACAGATAGTAGTTTTGACTGTTCTCCTTTAGTCTCAATGGGACAACAACATACTTATGGATAAGGCAGAGTAAGCTTTTGTGATTCGAGATCGCAAAATGAGATAACCTCCAAACAAAAAGAAAGCACCTGATACGAAGTGCAAGCAGAGGCGATTTCCCCATCAAACGGCTCACGTGAAAGACCGTCGAATTTTTTTTGATTCTGAAAAGAGTAACCAGAAAAAATTTAAATTCTAAATCTTAATCTACAAAAGTAGACATTGCGAGATTAGAGAAAACTAGAAAAAATCTTTCGCGGTAGAATAATCAGGAAATCTTAATAATATAGCGATCAAACAAAGCTTGGAACTGCGTGAGCGTAATCTAATCAAATTTGCTGGTTCCATTACTCATTAATCATTACCTATTACTTATTACTCATTAAGATGTTAAACCTAGAAGAAATTGCCATCCAATTAGAAAGCACTAACTCACGCGATCGCCTGTTAGCTCTAGTTTCCCTCAGAGACGTCTCCGCAGAACAAGCCCTACCCTTAATCAAAAAAGTGTTATATGACGAAATCCTGCCAGTGCGATCGATGGCAATTTCAGCGCTAGGCATCAAAGCAACAACCGAATCCTACCCCTTACTAGTAAAACTTCTGCAAACTGACGAAGACTATGGCATCCGAGCCGATGCCGCAGGAGCATTAGGCTACCTCGAAGATAATCGGGCCTATGAAGCCTTAGTGCGAGCATTCTACGAAGATAATAGTTGGCTAGTTCGTTTTAGTGCCGTAGTTTCCTTGGGTAATTTACAAGATAAAAGAGCAAAAGAATTATTCTTGGAAGCATTAGCCAGTCCAGAACCGATTCTACAACAAGCCGCGATCGCAGGAATTGGTGAAATTAAAGCCATAGACGCGATCGATAAAATCTTAAACTTTGCCGATTCAGAAGATTGGTTAACCAGACAAAGATTAGCCGAAGCATTGGGTAACTTAAAATCAGAAAAAAGTATGGCTGCCCTCAAATTTCTCACCAAAGATCCCCATCCCCAAGTTAGAGATGCTGCCTCCCTGGCCTTGAAAAATCAGAAGTAAAAGATAATAGGTAATATATTGATTAATCACTACTTTCTGACTAACCAAAAATGTATGAAGATTCCCGATCAGAAAAAATTTATCGACGGTTCCCAAAAGTTCCCATAGAAAGAAGAATTGGCGCATTTGCCATTGATTTTGTCACCATTTGGTTTATTAGTATCTTTTTTGGGAAAGCTGGTTGGTTAGTATTTATCCTCTGTTGGGCAGCGATGCGAATTTTCCTTGTCGCCAATAATCAAGGACAAAGTTTGGGACGCTATGCCCTAGATATGAAAGTCATTCACTATCGTTTCAATCGCGTTCCCGACCTGATTACCCTAGGTAAACGAGAAGGTATGACAGGTTTCTTCGCTATGCTTGCTAGTTTTGGTTTAACCATCAATTTTAATAACGGCATTGTCATGCTACTTCTTGCAGTCCCAATTCTAGTTGACTGTATTGCTGCAATTTTCGATGAAGATTTAGATCAAGCTTTTCACGATCGCCTAGCAGAAACGATCGTCATCCAAACAGCGCGCGGTTACTCTTTAGATATTAGATTAAAAAAATTACTTGTTACTATTAGGCGAAATATGCAAAAATAGGAATTTGCGTGTTCGCTCACAATTAATAAATAAAATAGTTCTCACAAAAAAATCATGGCCAGCAAAAAGGGAGTCCGCATAATCGTCACCTTAGAATGTACTGAATGTCGCGGTAATATTAACAAGCGATCTCCAGGAGTATCTCGCTATACGACAATGAAAAACCGTCGTAACACAACAGGTAGAATGGAACTGAAAAAATTCTGTACCCATTGCAATGCCCATACAGTACACAAAGAAATCAAGTAATTATCTTAACCTCTAAGAATTATTACCCAAATTCTACAAAAAACCTTATCAACAACAATTACACTCAAATTACTAACTATGGCATATTATCGTAAGCGCCTTTCCCCCATTAAACCCAGTGATCCTATCGATTATAAAGATGTTGAATTACTTCGCAAATTTATCACCGAAAGAGGTAAACTACTACCTCGTCGGATTACAGGCTTAACAGCCCAACAACAAAGAGACCTCACAGAAGCAGTGAAAAGAGCCAGAGTAGTTGCCCTATTGCCCTTTATCAATGCAGAAGGTTAATCGAATTTTTGCCTAATTGTATAAATAGGTAAAAACCATTAGGTAAACTAAGAAAAAATTGTAGCTCGATGTTAAAGCAAAAAGCTGGTGGAAAAAGGAACACTGATTGAATTCAGACTACAGGGAGAGCGCCGTCTTGCCGTTGCAGAGCGCCCAGAAGGGAAGAAAGATTGGATCGTAGTAGATGCTCAGGGACAATCTCATAAGATACGTCCCCAAAGAGTTGAATATACCGTTAGTGGTGGACCCTATCAGTCTTCCGGTATCCCCAGCTTTATCGAGAATATCCAAGATTATCTCGACCCCGAAAGCTTAGAAGTTGCCTGGGAAATCTTGATTGAAGAAGGAAAATCGGTCAATGCCCAAGAACTAGCAGAACTATTATTCTCCGAACAAGAACCCGCCCCTTGTTACGCAGCCCATAGTCTTTTAAGTGAAGATAAAATTTATTTCAAAAAGAAAGGCGATCGCTACGAACCTCGCTCCAGTTCTCAGGTAGAAGATATTCGCCATCAGCTAGAAGTTCAGGCAGAAAAAACTCGCCAAAAAGAAGAATTTGTCGCTCATTTACAACAAGCCTTAGACGGAGAAACGATCACCTGGTCAGATAGCGATCGCACTCGCCTAGAAGCAATTTCTAAGATAGTATTACAACCAGAACAGAACCATCATAATGCCCAAGATATTTTAAAATCCCTAGGCAAAAATAGTGACTATCAGTCTGTTTTTCGTCTGCTAGTTCAAATAGGATGGTGGGGCGAACATGAGAATTTATTTTTACTTCGCAGTTCTCATTCTGTGAAATTTTCTTCGAAGGTATCTAATGTGGCTCAATCTCGGCTTGAATCTCCGTTCGACGATCCAGACAGCGATCGCCTAGACCTAACCCATCTCAAGGTATATACCATTGATGATGAAAGTACCACCGAAATCGATGATGGTTTAAGCATTGAATATCTCGGAGAAGCCAAAACTCCCCGAATTTGGATTCATATCGCTGATCCTACTCGCTTGTTAACCCCAGGAGACGACCTAGATCTCGAAGCCCGTCGTCGTAGCACCAGTTTATATCTGCCCACAGGAATGGTACCGATGTTCCCCTCAGAATTGGCAACTGGGCCGATGAGTTTAGTCCAAGGACAAGATTGTTGTGCCCTGAGTTTTGGTGTGACTCTAGATGAAACAGGCGCGATCGCAGAATACACCATTCATCCCACCAAAATTAAACCGACCTATCGCCTGACCTACGAAGATGTCGATGAAATGTTGCAACTAGGGCTCACCAATGAAGCAGAATTAGCCGATTTAGCTGCCGCTGCCAAAGCGAGACAAACCTGGCGGAAATCTCAAGGCTCGATTCAAATCAAAATGCCCGAAGCTTCGATTAAAGTTAAAGAAAACGAAGAAATTACCATTGATCTGCTAGAAGAATCTGCCTCTCGCCATCTAGTCGCTGAAATGATGATTTTAGCTGGAGAAATTACTGGTAGATATGGCAAAGAACATGGTCTACCCTTCCCCTTCCGTGGTCAACCTCAACCAGAATTACCTCCTGAAGAAGAACTAATGCTGTTGCCAGCGGGCCCAGTTCGCTATTGCGCCCTACGTCGCTGTATGCCTCGCAGTGAGATGAGCACTAGTCCCGTGCGTCATTCCAGCTTAGGTCTAGATACTTATATTCAAGTAACATCTCCAATTCGTCGCTATACTGATTTGTTAACCCATTTTCAACTCAAGGCTCATTTAAGAGGAGCTGATTTACCGTTTGCCAAAGAAGAGCTGCAAGAAATAATGTACAGTGTGGGCAGTTCCTCCTACGAAGCGACCTTAGTCGAAAGACAAACTAATCGTTATTGGAGTTTAGAATATTTGCGGCGGAACTCTGATAAGATTTGGCAAGTTTTAGTCTTACGCTGGCTAAGAGAAGACGAAGGTTTAGGGGCGATTTTAATCGAAGATTTGGGCTTAGAATTAACCCATCGCTTTGATGACCATGTGAATTTAGGTGATCGCTTAGACTTCAAGGTATTAATATCTGATCCCCATAGAGATGAAATCCGTTTTCAAGAAATAGTAAGTGCCAATATTTAAGCAGAAAAGACATTGGTAAAAAGAATGCAATTAGATCCCAAAATTCCCTCAGGTAGACTGCAAGATAAATGGGACAACTACAAAGATCACTGTAAATTAGTTAGTCCTGCCAATAAGAAGAAACATACTATTCTCATTGTCGGCACTGGTTTGGCTGGAGCTTCGGCCGCTGCTACCTTAGCAGAATTGGGATATAACATCAAAAGCTTTTGTATTCAAGATTCTCCTCGTCGCGCCCATAGTATTGCGGCTCAAGGAGGCATTAACGCCGCTAAAAACTATCCTAATGATGGTGATACAGTCTGGCGATTATTCTATGACACGATAAAAGGTGGTGATTATCGCTCCCGAGAAGCTAATGTTCATCGTTTAGCTCAAATTAGTAATCAGATTATCGATCATTGTGTGGCCCAGGGTGTGCCTTTTGCCCGCGAATATGGCGGACTACTCGCCAATCGTTCTTTTGGTGGGGCACAGGTATCTCGTACTTTCTACGCCAAAGGTCAAACAGGACAGCAATTATTGCTGGGTGCCTATAGTTCAATGTCGCGACAAATTGCTGCGGGAAAAATTACGATGTTTCCTCGTCGTGAGATGTTGGATTTAGTAATTATTGGTGGAAAAGCTCGGGGCATTATTGTTCGCAATTTAATTACTGGGCAAATGGAAAGATATGCGGGGGATGCCGTTTTGCTTTGTACGGGCGGTTACAGTAATGTTTATTATCTTTCGACTAATGCCCAAAATTCTAATGCAACAGCTGCTTGGCGATGTTATAAACGAGGAGCGTTATTTGCTAATCCCTGTTTTGCCCAGATTCATCCGACTTGTATTCCTGTTTCTGGAGATTATCAATCGAAGCTCACTTTGATGAGTGAAGGTTTGCGCAATGATGGACGGGTTTGGGTACCGAAAAAACCTAGAGATCAACGCCATCCTAATGAAATTCCCGAAGAGGAAAGAGATTATTATCTAGAAACTAGATATCCGAGTTTTGGTAATTTAGTGCCTCGGGATGTGGCTTCTCGCAATGCTAAGCAAATTACCGATGAAGGTAGAGGTGTGGGGGCAACGGGATTATCGGTTTATTTGGATTTTCGGGATGCGATTAATAAGTCTGGACAAAAGGCGATCGCGGAAAAATACGGCAATCTATTTCAAATGTATCAGCGAATCACTGATGAAAATCCCTATCAGGTTCCGATGCGCATCTACCCGGCAGTACATTATATTATGGGCGGTTTATGGGTCGATTACAATCTCATGAGTACGATTCCAGGATTACATGTTTTAGGAGAGGCTAACTTTTCCGATCACGGGGCGAATCGTCTGGGAGCAAGTGCTTTGATGCAAGGTTTAGCTGATGGTTATTTTGTGATTCCCTATACTTTAGGTAACTATATTGCGCAAACAGATTTACCAAAGGTGAGCACGGACGACCCCGCTTTTGCCGAAGCTGAAACCGCAGTTAGCGATAAAATTTCGAAACTTTTATATATTGATGGGTCCAGGACAGTTACGGAGTTTCACCGTCAATTAGGGAAGATCCTTTGGGATTATGTGGGGATGTCGCGGAGTAAATCGGGATTAAAAGATGCGATCGCGAAAATTGCCGATCTGCGATCGCAATATTGGCAAGATGTCAAAGTTACAGGTAGTAATGAGACTCTCAATAAAAATTTAGAATTTGCTGGTAGAGTCGCTGATTTTCTAGAACTTGGTGAATTAATGGCGCGAGATGCCTTAAATAGAGAAGAATCCTGTGGTGCACATTTTCGGGAAGAATATCAAACTGCCGAAGGCGAAGCTCAAAGAAATGATCATGAATATTCCTACGTTGCGGCTTGGCAATATCAAGGACAATCAGAAAAACCTTGCTTGCAAAAAGAAGCGTTAGAGTTTGATAATGTAGAACTAACCCAACGTAGTTATAAGTAATTTGGCTAATTGCTAATTGTTGATTGTTTTATTACTTTGGCATGACTATCAAAATTTAAATTAATTTAATATTATGATTTTTATTAATCCTTTCTTGCTAGAGTATGAGTATAATCTAGTATCCTTCTTATAGTAAGCAGTGAAACTTAAGCGAGAATTGTTTCAAGATTTTAAAGCTATTAAATTCCCTTTAGCAATTATTATTTTTGTCTATCTAATTGCCCAAATTGAGTCCAAGAATGCACTTGCTCAATCGACATTACCTCAAGAAATCAAGATGGGAGTCAGAGATCTGGCTAGTTCCATTGGAAAAAGAAGACCTTCAGGTAATTGGGGCGGTTTTTGTCCATTATTTGGGCGAGAATTAGCCAAAGAATTAAAAGAAGACAATCCCAATCTTATTGTAAAATCACCACCAATTACTAATAGCTATGTTAATAGATATGATGGGCTAAAACAAAATTTAGTCCAAGTTGAATGTGGCCCTAACACAATTATTTCAGATCCAACGATTCTAGAAGAAAAAGGCTGGACACATATCGAATTTTCCAAGCCATTTCATACGACAGGAATTAAAATTTTACTAAAAAAAGAATTAGCAAAAAGTCGTGAAGATGAGTCTGGAGATATCCCAGAAGGCAAGTTAAATAACGTTATCATTGGAGTGATTTATGATACGACAACTTACTACCAATTAAAAAAATCAGGATATAAATTTGTTACCTTTGATACTAGTGAAGAAATACTAAAAGCTCTGGAAAAAGGGGAAAAAATACAAGCCTATGCTGATGATGCGCTTATCCTAAAAACTCTGCTTGAAAGTGACTATCAAAACGAAGGCTATGTTTTATATCCCCAAGAAAAAGGAACTTATTTACCAAAAACTAAGCCAGAACAGTATGGTCTAGTCGTCTTAAAGGATTCAGGCTATTCTCAATTGCTGCTAAGTAAAATCAACCAGACTTTAGAGACAGCGAATATTCAAGCATATCAAGAAAAACTAAAGAATGAAGAATCAGGAAAAACCAAACAACAATTATTAGAAGAACAAGATCGAGATCTCACTGAAGTATTACAGAAACTTAAAAAGAAAGAAGATGCTAATAGCATACTGATCTTGACCACAGTTATTTTGGCAATCTTGAGTATAGTCCTAACTTACTTACTCATTATGCAATTCTCCAAAAACCGCCATAGCAGTTAGGGATTTCCCTAAAATAGATACTTCCAAGTTAATACAAATCTGGGAAGGCTATAATCAAAGCCTTAATTTACACTATTATATTAATAAATTGCCCAATTAGGTGTCTTTTTCCCTACTATGGAGCTAATCTATTTCCCCAAATCCCTAAGTCCACAGATGGTTCCGTTAAAATTAACTAAACAAAAAGGTTTACAAGCAGTTGCGATCGCGGCGACAATTTTTTTCATCGTTACCCTCACCCTAACTCTCCATCGGCATTTTACTTTTTACTCTTCCTACGATCAGGGGATTTTCAATCAGGTTTTTTGGAATGGAACTAACGGAAATTTTTTCCAAAGCACTCTCTCTTCCCAACTCTCAACCAATGTAGTTCATAGTGGCGAAGTTCCCTATGTTAACTACCATCGCTTAGGACAACATTTCACTCCCGCATTACTACTATGGTTGCCAATCTATTATCTATTTCCCCATCCCGCTACTTTAACCGTATTGCAAGCAATTTTTGTCACTGCCGCTGGCCTAGTACTTTATGCTTTAGCCAGAGTCTATCTCGAACCTGCGATCGCGTTTCTCATTTCTCTCAGTTTCTATGGTGCCAATGCGATTCTCGGGCCCACATTATCTAATTTTCACGATATTTCCCAAATTCCTTTATTTGTCTTCAGTTTGCTCCTGGCAATGGAAAAACGCTGGTGGTGGCTATTTTGGTTTTTGGTAATTTGTATTCTCGCAGTCAGGGAAGATAGTGGCATTACCCTATTTGGCATTGGAGTTTATTTAGTTGCGAGCCGCCGTTATCCTCGGATCGGATTAATTGTTTGTAGCCTCAGCTTTTTCTACATTCTGGCCTTAACTAATTTGATTATGCCCTTATTTTCTGACGATATTTCCAAGCGCTTTATGTTAGAAAGATTTGGTCAATATGCCGAAGGCAATGAAGCTTCAACTATCGATATTATTCGTGGGATGCTGACCAATCCTGGGCGTTTAATTATCGAATTATTTACTCCTTTTGGCAGAACCGTTAGTTATTTTTTGGGTCAATGGTTGCCACTAGCCTTCGTGCCGATCTTTGCTCCTGCTTCTTGGGCGATCGCGGGATTTCCCCTACTCAAATTATTATTAGGACAGGGCAAATCGGTCTTATCCATTTCGATTCGTTATGCTATGAGCATTACTCCTGGATTATTTTATGGCGCAATTCTCTGGTGGGCTGGGCAAGGATTTAGAAAATTTAATCGTCCTGTAAAAGATTGTCAGCCGAGAAAACTTCGAGCAAAATTTCGTAATTTTTGGGTTTTTTGTATTTGTTTATCCCTCATTTTTACGATTACATCTAATCCGAGTCGTACCCTATATTTTTTGATTCCTGATTCGATACAACCGAGGGTTTATGTCTCTTTACCTGAGCAATGGCGAAGAGTGCCGCAGATTCGTTCCTTGTTAAATCAGATACCTGATGACGCCAGTGTTTCGGCGACAACTTATTTGATACCCCATCTTTCGGGAAGAAGAGAAGTGATTCGTTTGGGTGCTTTGGAATTTAATAGCGATCGCGATCGCATAGAGAGTGTCGAATATCTCATTGCCGATCTGTGGCGTTTACAGCGTTATCAAACTGCCTTTAAATTTGATCGTCGTCATCTAGCCGCGATCGTCGAGCTAATTGATACTGTAACCAGTCAGAATCGTTATGGTATTACCGACTTTAATAATGGGATTATTTTGTTGCAACAAGGAGTTGATTCTAATCCCACAGCAATGCAGGGCTGGCAAGAATTTAGGGCTTTGTTAGTTGCTAATAGTTAATTGCTAATTGCTAATTGCTAATTGTGCAGCTTTACAGAGAGAAATATTTTATAGTCAATGGTTTTCTGATTTAATGGTAAGGGTTTAAAATCTCTTTGCGATTAGCCTTTAGCTATAAACTGTTAAATATAAATTATCTTAATTTTAAGAATGGATATAAAAAAATTTATTGATCTCTGCACAGGAAGATGGTTTAGTCAACGCACTAATTATCAAGTCGAAACAGAAAAAACCGAAAGTAGTAAAGCAGATATTACTGTTGATTTAATTGCGAATGATGATTCTAGAATTAATCAACTTTGTCTCGCAAACCGCATTGATCCTCAAATCAGCTTGGGGGGATTACAAAATGATTGGGATAGTTCTGTCGATTGGGGCAAGCCGAAACAACAAGGTTCTGTATTGATAGTTCTTATTCCCGATTCAGAAAATCCTCAAACAGGGCAACTAATCTCTAATGCCGCCAATCAGAATTTACTGGGTAAATATAGCTTAGGGAATGACTCGGCTTTAACTCTCATGTTTGAAACTCAAGGTAAATCAGTTGAAGAGCGGATTTGGTTTGCGAGTGATAATCTCAGACTGCGGACGACTGTTACTAAAAACGAAGACGGTACGATGAATACTTTCTTTTATTCCGAGATTAGAAAAGCACCTGTTAAGAAAGAAGAATAGGGAAATATGGGGATTAGGGAATTAGGGAGTTTTATCCATTTGCTTGAGAAATAATTGAAGATCGCAGCAAAAAAAGAATGAGGAGACAAAACAATTAATTCCCCATTCCTTATTTATGGATTAATTAATTTTTAATTAGACTGCTTCGAGATTCCTTTCTCCAGTACGGATACGGACAATATCGTCTACAGGATGAATAAATATCTTGCCATCACCAATTTCGCCTGTTCTCGCGGCGGCAATAATTTTATCCACAACCATCTCTACTTGATCGTCTTCGATGACAATCTCAATTTTGAGTTTTTGCAGAAATTCAACCGTATATTCAGAGCCTCTGTATCTTTCTGTTTGACCTTTTTGACGACCAAATCCTCTAACCTCAGAAACGGTCATGCCGACAACTCCAGCATTAACCAGAGCTATCTTAACTTCGTCTAACTTAAAGGGACGGATGATTGCTTCGATTTTTTTCAATTTTCAATCTCCTTGTTGTGAGTCTTGTATTGTAATCTTAGATTATATTGTTGGGCTACAAATGAAAAAAGTCTTGAATGAAACGGAATATCTTTAGAAAGTGAGCATTTATCCATTGTAGAACCGCTTATTTATTCAAGTTTACTTATCAATTAAGTTATTAGGTACTCTAAGTTAGAATCACTACTATAGGCATATTAGTGGATTAGATAAATAAAATAATTAAAATACGTCAAAAAATGACTTTTACTCTTAGTTACTCATCTCTAACCAATTCTCTTAATTTAAACAATATTCGATCGCAGATCAAAGCATTACAACCAGAATTAGTCACTTGGCGACGAACGATTCATCAAAAACCAGAATTAGGTTTTCAAGAGAAAATTACAGCCGATTTTATTGCCGGAAAATTAACCCAATGGTCAATTCCCCATCAAACAGGAATTGCTAAGACAGGAATTGTTGCGGTTATCGAAGGTGCCAAGCCTGGGAAAGTTCAGGCAATTCGTGCCGATATCGATGCTTTGCCGATTCAAGAGGCTAATGAAGTTCCCTATCGATCGCAACATGATGGCAAGATGCATGCTTGTGGACATGATGGCCATACCGCGATCGCGCTAGGGACAGCTTACTACCTCTCTCAACATAAAGAAGATCTCCACGGTACAGTCAAAATCATCTTCCAACCCGCCGAAGAAGGGCCAGGAGGAGCCAAGCCAATGATCGAGGCAGGCGTCCTAAAAAATCCTGACGTGGAACAGATTATTGGCCTACATCTATGGAATAATCTCCCTATAGGCACTGTCGGAGTTCGTAGTGGCCCGTTAATGGCAGCTTCAGAACGTTTTAGTGTCAAGATCATCGGACGCGGTGGTCACGGCGCTATGCCAGACCAAACTGTTGATTCAATTGTCGTCGCCTCGCAAATTGTTAGTGCCCTACAAACTATTGTTGCTCGCAATGTCAATCCCCTTGATTCAGCAGTTGTCACAATTGGCGAGTTTCATGCAGGGACAAACTTTAATGTAATTGCTGATAGTGCTTTTTTAAGTGGTACAGTGCGTTATTTTAATCCCAAATTAGAATCAATCATTCCCCAACGAATTGAAAATATTATTTCAGGAATTTGTGAAAGTCATGGTGCTAGATATGACTTAGATTATAAGCAGCTATATCCTGCAACAGTCAACGATCCGAAGATGGCCGAATTAGTTCGCTCTGTTGCGATAGAAGTATTAGAAACTCCCATGGGAGTAGTCCCCGAATGCCAGACAATGGGCGGGGAGGATATGTCTTTCTTCTTACAACAAGTTCCTGGTTGTTATTTCTTCTTGGGTTCGGCAAATCCAGATAAAGGTTTAGCCTATCCCCATCATCATCCCCGTTTTGATTTTGATGAAACAGTTCTGGCTATGGGAGTAGAGATCTTTGTTCGTTGTATCGAAAATTCAGGACAGATGAACAATTAGCCATTAGCAAAAGATTCAACTTCATCCAAATTTCTTAATTATCGCTATTATCGGTGTCTCCAGGAAGGATTAATTCTGCTTGCATTTCTCCGTTGTAGGGGGCTGAATCAACAAGTTCCCCTTTAACCTGGTTCCCTTTAATTTTTAGACAAACTTCAAATAATAAATCAGCTAAGTCATGGCGAGAAAGATTATGCTTGGAAAAATCAGCCAAATCTTGTTCTAATATTTCTAATAATTGTTGTTTTAAGCTACCTAGGTCTTTTTCTAAGCCTATTTTGGTTTGAGTTATTTCTTCTCTAATATTTTGATTTTCGGTATCAAATCTTTTGGAAACGGCATCAATGATTTGTGAATTTCTTTGGGTTTTGGTTTCGATATTTTGATTTATTTTTGCAACTTCACTACTAGTATTTAAACTTAGATATTGCAGCTTTTTTTCTAACGCATTTATTGCTGTAGTAATATCATGGGATAAATCATTTTGTAGTTTATCAAGTCTCTGTTTTTGCTCTAGTTTAAATTTTTCTAGGTTAGAGTCTAGAGCTTGCAAATTAGATTCTAGGGTTTCTAGTTTGTTTTGATATTGTTGAAATTTACTATCATAATCTTCAATTTTTTCCCCAAATAAAAGTTCTCGTATTTGAGTTAAGTTCCCTAATTTACGGCGCATTTCATCGTTAGCCATCTCAGTCATTTTTTATTACCTCCCAAATATATTATTTAGTTATCTTATCTAATCTACTGCCTTAGCACTAAAAACATAATAATGCGATCGCTTTTTTCGTTCTGCGATCGCCAATCTTCATTTTCTCTTCTTTTTGATCGTTGCTGAGAAAGCTTAGGAAAAACGATACACTATCGATTAGCAATTAGCGATTAGCAATTAGCAATTAATAAATGAATAATTATTTAGAACAAGTTATTGATCTGGCGCAGAAAAAAAATATCAAAGCAGAAGCATATTACCTAGCAAGTCAGGATACACCGATTGAGTTTGCCAATAATCGCTTGAAATCTTTGTCAACTAAGGCGATCGAAGGAATTGCCCTAAGAGTAATTGTGGATGGAAAATTGGGATTTGCCAGTTCTAGTGATCTAACTCGCTTGGATGATTTGGTCGAAGCCGCGATCGCGACGGCATCAATTGGCGACCCGGTAGAATTTGATTTTGCTAATAATGTCCAACTCTCATCTCCTCCTAGCGAATATGAACTTCCTAGCACAGAAAAACTCGTAAACATTGGAGAAAATCTGATTGCCAAGGTTCATCAATATAATTCAGATATTTTAGTCGATACCAGTTTTAATCTTGGGGCCACTCAGGTTCAACTAGCAACCACAACCAATACCTACGCCCGACAAAGCGATCGCGGAATTAGTGCTAGTCTCTCTGGCAATCTGGTGCGGGGAGAAGATTTTTTACAGGCTTATGCTTTTGAAGTGACCAGAGAAGAAGAACCTGATTATGATGGCTTAGTCAAAGATCTCCTTGGTAAATATCAAAATGCCGAAAACAATGCCACTATATCCAGCGGAACTTATCCTGTCTTGTTTACACCCTTAGCTGCGACAATGGCGATCGGGCGTTTGTTTAAAACTATTTTGTCGGGGCAAGCAGTAGTGCAAAAAGCTTCTCCCTTGATTGAAAAACTCGGGGAAAAAGTTTTTGACGATCTCCTAACTCTCACTGAAGATCCGACCTTTGGTGTATCGGCTTGCGAGTTCGATGATGAAGGAACTCCCACTCAAAAAAAATTACTCGTGGAAAATGGCATTGTCAAACAATTTTATTGGGATCGTCGTTGGGCAGCGCGAGGTGGAACAAGTTCTACCGGCAATGGTTTTCGTGGCGGATTATCTCGTCCGGGTCCTAGTTTAGTCAATCTTTGTATGTCTACTGGAAATAGTAGTTTGGCAGAATTGATTGCCGGAATGGAAGAAGGAATTATTGTTGATCAAGTATTGGGGGCAGGACAATCGAATCAATTAGCTGGAGAATTTTCTGTCAATTTAGATTTGGGCTATAAAGTCGAACGAGGAAAAATTGTCGGTCGGGTGAAAAATACGATGGTCGCGGGAAATATTTTTGAGGCTTTTAATAATTTAGTTGACTTAAGCGATCGCGCTCACTGGGTCGGTGGTAGTTCGTATTTGCCTTATATTCTCTTTGCTGGCTTAGGAGTCGCTTCGAGGGAATAGTCCTTTGAGGCTATCTCATAAAACATAAGTTTTCTTTATATAGGTACTCTCCAATCAAAGATGACCTATTCAATAGGTACAGTACCTATTTCTTTTGCCAACGAGCATCCGCACCTCTACCCAAACATTCTAAACGGCCTTCTATTCTTTCTTTACGAAGGATTCGGCGAATGTGATCGATAGATACGGTAGGACATTGTTCTTGCAGATCTGCGATCGCGAACTGTTGGGGAAGAGATTCAATCACATCTAATACCATTGCTTTTTTCGTACCTTTGGTTGAGGAAATTGTCCCTACTCGTTGTTCAAATTCGCGATAAGCACCTAATACAACAACACCTAAAAAATATTCCCACCAAGGAAATAAACTATGTTTTGCTTGATGCCAGTTTTGGGAAGATTGCAACAAAGTATCGTAGTAACTTTCTTTGGTTTTTTCGATAATTCTTTCTAAACTAATAAACCTTCCTACTTCGTAACCAGCTTGATATAAAAGTAATAACGTAATTAATCTTGCCATGCGACCATTTCCATCGAGAAAAGGATGAATGCACAAGAAATCTAAAACATAGCAAGGAATCAATAGTAATGGTTCGACTTTTCCCGAATCTCTCAAGTTGTTAAATTCTTGATGTAATTGTTCCATTGCATTTTGAGTTGCATAAGCAGCAACAGGCTGAAATCGCACAAATTTTGTCCCATCTGGGCGAGTTTCACTAATTTCATTATCGGCAGTTTTCCATCGTCCTCCTGAAATTGGAGTGAATTGGTATAAATCCCGATGTAGCTGCAAAATAATATTAGGAGTGAATCTTATCTGAGCATGACTGGCGTGGATTGTATCTAGTACCTGACGATAACCGGCAATTTCTTGTTCAGAGCTATCGCGTGGTGTGGTTCTTTCCTGCATCAGTTTTTTAATGCGATCGGCAGAGACAATAATGCCTTCAATACGATTAGAAGATTCAGTACTTTGAACTACTGCAACTTGCCTGAGAGTTTCTAATACTTGAGGCGATTGAACTTTGTACAAATCTTGTTTGCCTTTATATTCTCCAATTAAGCGAATTGTCTGGAGTAATTCTTGAGTAATCGGTTCTTTTTCTATTAAGCCTTCCGTAAAGTACTTCATCTAGATTAATCTAACTTTTATATTTTTTTCAAACACAATTTTCCTCTATTCGAGGACAAATGCGAGATTAAAAATTAATATTAAATACTAGGGAAGAAAAACAAATCTCTCCCCCACAATCTATCTAACCAACAGCTCCTTCCAATTTCAGACTGAGTAACTTATCAGCTTCGGCTGCAAACTCCATAGGCAACTCATTCAATACATCCTTACAGAAACCACTAACCAACATAGAAATGGCATCCTCTTCAGAAATTCCCCGCTGAGCAAAGTAAAATAGCTGCTCTTCGCCAATCTTCGCCGTAGAAGCTTCATGCTCGACTGTCGCTGTATTATTATCAACCTGGATATAGGGAAAAGTATTCGCTTCGGCATTATCTCCAATCAACATCGAGTCACATTGGGAATAATTTCTCGCGCCTTTCGCTTTTGGCCCCATTTTGACCAGACCACGATAACTACCTTTCGAGTTCCCAGCAGAAATTCCTTTGGAAATAATTGTACTGCGGGTATTTTTGCCGATATGAACCATTTTGGTACCTGTATCAGCTTGTTGCATATTATTGGTCAACGCGATCGAATAAAACTCGCCTACAGAATTATCACCAACTAAAACGCAACCAGGATATTTCCAAGTGATAGCCGAACCTGTTTCTACTTGAGTCCAAGAAATCTTAGAATTTACTCCTTTGCACAAACCTCTTTTGGTCACAAAATTATAAATCCCGCCTTTGCCATTCTCATCACCAGCAAACCAATTTTGGACAGTAGAATATTTGATATCTGCATTATCTAAAGCAACTAACTCGACTACCGCCGCATGAAGTTGATTTGTATCAAACATAGGAGCCGTACAACCTTCGAGATAGCTAACTGATGCTCCTTCTTCAGCAACAATCAGAGTTCTTTCAAATTGCCCAGTATCTCCGTCATTAATTCGGAAATAGGTAGATAATTCCATTGGACATTTGACTCCTTTAGGAATAAAGACGAAAGAGCCATCACTAAAGACTGCCGAGTTTAAAGCAGTAAAGAAATTATCGGCTACGGGGACAACAGTACCTAAATATTTTTGGACTATTTCGGGATATTCTTGCAGAGCTTCGGAGATAGAGCAAAAGATTACACCGTCTTCAGCTAATTTTTCCTTGAAAGTAGTAGCCACGGAAACACTGTCGAAAATCGCATCAACTGCTACATTCCCCAATCTTTTTTGTTCTGAGAGGGGAATTCCCAACTTTTCGAAGGTTTCTAGTAAAGTCGGATCAACTTGGTCGAGACTACCAAGTTTTTCTTTCTTCTGTTTCGGTGCAGAATAATAAACAATATCTTGATAATCAATAGCTGGGTATCCTACATGAGCCCAATTGGGTTCAGTCATCTTGAGCCACCGACGATAGGCTTTGAGCCGAAACTCTAGCATGAATTCTGGTTCATTTTTCTTAGTTGAAATTAGACGAATAATATCTTCGCTAAGTCCCCGAGGAATAGCATCGCTTTCGATGTCGGTAACAAAGCCGTATTTGTAGGGTTGATTGACTAGGTTCTTGACTGTGGCACTCATGTTTGGAATTTAAACAATAGATTTGTTGTTTAAGTCTATTGTAGGTTACATTAACAACAGAGATGTTGTCAAACTTAAAATTTTGTAATTGAATGATGGCGACTACTGGTTTAACCGCAACAAAACAGAATATATTGCAGTATCTGCTCAAACAGGGTCAAGCAACAGCTCAACAATTGGCAAAAGCTTTTGATCTAAGTTCTCAAGCAATTCGTCGTCATTTGGGAGAATTGGAAGCCGGAGGCTTAATCGAGCATGATGAGATGCAAAAGGGCATGGGAAGACCCCAGTATTGGTATCAATTGAGTACTAAAGGGCGGGGGTTGTTTCCCCATCGCTATGAAGAATTTGCAGTTTCTTTTTTGGATGCCTTGGCCGAAACTGTCGGCGAGGAGAGAGTCGGCAAGGTTTTAGAGAAACAGTGGCAGAAAAAAGCCCAAGATTATCGCGATCGCGTTGGCGATGGCACCTTACAAGAAAGAGTCACTAAGTTAGTGAAAATACGTCAGGAAGAAGGCTATATGGCAGAGTTGCATCAAGTAGAAACAGAGGATGATCAGCAGCAATTTGTCCTGACAGAATATAATTGTGCAATTTCTGAGGTAGCCGAATCTTATCCTAGTATCTGTGGTCATGAATTAGAGATGTTCGCGGGGATTTTACCCGATTGCCAAGTCGAACGAAATCATTGGATTAATGACGGAGAACATCTTTGTGGATATTTGATTAAAGCCAAATAATCATTAAACATTGATCATTGACCATTAAACATTAAACATTGACTATTGATCATTAGAAGTTACACAATTAGCAGTTAGCATTAGGCTCCTATTTCCAATAAAACTAAATAAGAAACAATTCCTCCTAAAAACCAGAAGAAAGTTGAAGCTTTGGGGGAAGGAAGTTCTTCAACAAAAACATTAAACAAAATAAATCCTGTTAAAAATGCTGTCATAACATCTGTAAGTATCTCATCAATTGATGGGTCTATAAACAGATTCATTGCTAGCCCTAAGAACAGAGAAATTGCTAGAATAGCACTTCCTAAAATTTTGAAGCTATCCCCATGTTTTTTATAAAGTCCATAATTACGACCCAATAAATGTAATCCCATTGTTACAAGATAAACTAGTACCAAGATAAAAAGACCGTGAAAATGACCAGGTAAAGTATAAATAATTAAGGCATTGTAAATACCAGCGAAAAACATTTCTATTAAAAAAATTCGTGATGTTAATTTATCATTTGGTTCCCCTTCCTTAGACCCTCTTAATAAAAGACTTTGCATCCCATAAAAAACGATAAAGCCCCCTAAGGTAATAATATATATTGATCTGCCAAAGGCTTCTCCTGCCTCTTCTAATTCAGGTAATAAATGAATAAAAACATAGGATATTGCTAGTCCACCACCGAAAGCATGAACAATATGTTCTGCGTTATCAAATAATTTATAAAGAGGATGGGAAACAAGATGAAAAACAGCCAAAAGAGCAGTTACCAATACGAGTACCCAAATTACGTCTGATTCAACTTGAGTTTCAGTAGCCTCGGCAACTTCCGCGAAATAAAAAAGTAAGCTCATTTATACTTCAAGAACTTCCATTAATTTATAGTTATTCCATAACAACTCCCATAGATCTGTAATGGAAGTCAAGCATATTTCCTCTTGAGAAAATAAATATTAATAAAAAACAACGATGGTAAATAAACTCCTATTCAAGATAAAACAACCACAGAAAACCCTTGATTTATTAATTGATAAAGATAATTTTGCGGCGGTTATTTTTCTTGCCCCAGCCTTGATTCTTTTGGGAATATTTTTGTTTTATCCGATTGCCTATTTACTTTATCTTAGTTTTACTACTGGGAGTTTTACGGTGGGCGGAGTTCGTTGGGTTGGTTGGCGGAACTATTGGCGTTTGCTGATCGATGCCGATTTTTGGCAGGTCATGGGCAATACAATCTATTTTGGCGTTGCGACGGTAATTCCCGCGATTATTATTCCTCTATTACTGGCAACTATTCTTAATCAGACGATCGCGTTTCGAGGATTTCTCCGCACTGCCTATTTCATTCCTTCTATTACTTCTCTTGTCGCTGTTGGCTTGGGTTTTCGCTGGTTATTTCAAACTCAAGGGCCAGTTAATGATTGGTTAATCGCATTGGGATTAGATCCCATACCTTGGTTAAGTAGCACTATTTGGGCTATGCCTGTGTTGATTTTATTGAGTAGTTGGAAGCAGCTCGGCTTTAATCTGATTATTTTTCTTGGTGGTTTACAGACTATTCCCCAATCTCGTTACGAGGCAGCAGAATTGGATGGTGCTGATGGTTGGGCTAAATTTTGGTATATTACTTTGCCTGGGTTAAAACCTACTATTATTTTCGCGATCGTTACCACGGCAATTTTTACTTTTCGTAGTTTTGAGCAGGTTTATATCATTACTGGTGGCGGTCCTTTAAATTCGACGAATCTGTTGGTTTATTATATTTACGAACAAGCTTTTGCCCGTTTTGAGTTTGGTTATGCCGCAGCGGCCGCAACTATTTTATTATTGATTACTTTTATCTTTGTTGGTCTTTATTTAAGGAGCTGGCAGGAAACTGATTAAATTGCTAATCGCTAATTGTTTCCCCTCACAAAAAAGCGATCGCAAATTATTAGAGAGAATTAGTTGAATTTTTCAGGCGATCGCAGCTCGCAAAAAATACTAGATTAATTATTATGTCCGATTATTTTTTGTCTGTCATCGACGATGATAATCGCAAAATTCGCTCCAAGAACATAATTCCTTGAGAACGTAATTTTCTACTCAAACCAACAGCATCTCCCTCTACTTTAGAAGCAAATTTTTCCTGTAATAATTCTTGGAGTTTGCTGCTAGTCAAAGGTCGATTGAGATTTCCTTTTTCCGCGAGGGAAATTGAACCTGTTTCCTCAGAAACAACAATACAAATACATTTGTCCACTCGCTCGGTAATACCCATCGCTGCACGATGACGAGTCCCTAACTGACGCGAAGCATTACGCTCAGAAAGAGGTAGAATCACCCCAGCCGCTACAATTCTAGAACCGCGAACAACTACCGCTCCATCATGAAGCATCGTCGAAGTCTGAAAAATAGTTTGCAATAGTTCTTTGGAAACCTCCGCATTCAAAGGCACTCCTGGAGAAACAAATTCATCTTGCTCCAAAGCATCAGTTGTTTCGAGCAACATTAATGCTCCTGTACGGTTTTGCGATAATTCTTTAACCGCTTCGACAATCCTTTCTGTTGTACTATCTGGCTGAATACTAGCTCTTCGTGAAACTTGGAATAATTGAACAATTTCGCCTTTGCCAATTTGTTCAAGAAAACGACGAAACTGAGACTGGAAAATTACTGCCATTGCCACAGCAGCACCAATAACCAACTTTTCTAGCAAAAACCCTAGCAATAGAAGACCCATGCTTCTACTAACTACAGTTGCTAACATAAGTGTAATAAATCCCCTGACCATCCATAGGCTACGACGCTCTCCTTCATCAATTATCAGAATGAGAGCGTAACTTAAGGCAAGAACTAAGCCAATCTCGATACTTTTAGGAAGCCACAAGGGAATCCAGCTCAAGTCAGGAAAAAAACCCGACAATGACATTATTTTTTTTAGTGTTTATTTACAGGTTGAATATATTTATTAAGGTAAGGATAGTTTGGAACAGCTGTTCTGAATTAACTTTGAGAATTCATAAGTCTTTCTGGCATGCGATCGCGTTCCAAAAGATTGTGATAGTTTTCTCTTTCGATAATCAGATTAGCTTCTCCTTGATTCACTACCACTGCTGCTGGCCTTCCTATGCGATTATAGTTTGAAGCCATACTGTAATTGTAAGCTCCCGTTGCCATAACGACCAGAATATCTCCTGGTTCAGTTTCGGGTAGAGTCGCATCTTTAATCACAACATCCCCAGATTCACAATGTTTCCCAGCAACAGTCACCGTCTGATCCATTGGCGCTGACATTTTATTCGCAATTACTGAGCGATACAAAGACTGATAAGTAATAGGGCGAGGATTATCGGACATTCCCCCATCTACGGCAACATAATTGCGAATCCCAGGAACTTCTTTATTTCCGCCTACTGTATAAGCCGTAACACAGGAAGAACCAATTAGAGAACGCCCAGGTTCGGCAATCAATTTAGGTAAAGGAATTTGATGCTCAGCACAAGCCGATTCCATTGCCCCAGAGACTGCTTTTACCCAATCGGTAATACTCGGCGGATCATCTGCTTCGGTATAACGGATACCCAAACCACCACCAACATTCAAAATATTAACCGGTAAACCATATTCAGTTGCTTTTTTCAGCCATTTCCCTAAGACATCTGCGAGATCTTGATGAGGTTGCTGCTCAAAAATCTGAGAACCAATATGGGCATGTAACCCAATACATTTAAGCGCAGGTTGCTCACTGACAAACTTGAAGACTTCTTCAATTTGGTTGGGATCAAACCCAAATTTACTATCTAGATGACCAGTTTTAATATATTCATGGGTATGACATTCAATGCCTGGAGTCAGCCTCAACAGTATGGGAACTGGTTTCGGACTTTTTGCGGAGGCGATCGCAGATAAGTTTCTCAACTCTAACCAGTTATCTACAATAACTGTACAACCACTTTCTACGGCAAACTCTAATTCGGCTGAGGATTTGTTATTGCCGTGAAAATAAATTTTGCCACTGCTCACGCCAGCTTGCAAAGTCGTATATAGCTCGCCTCCTGATACGACATCAAAACCGAGACCTTCACTATCAATAATTCGACATACAGCCAGACAACTCCAAGCCTTGGATGCATAGATAACTTCCGATTCTCCGCTATAGTGAGTCGCAAATCCATCTCGATACTGACGACAAGCTGTCCGTAGAGTAAACTCATCGAGTATATACAATGGTGAGCCAAATCTTTTTACTAGGAGCTCAATATCGCAGCCTCCTATTTCCAGGTTATCGTTGTGATTAACTTTTGCGGTTAGAGGTAATAATGATTGATTAGGCGAAGGAGTATTCTTTAGGTCATCTACTTGGGGTAAATAGCGATGTCCAGAATTTTCTAAACTGCGATCGATCGAGAGCATGATTTATGAAAGGCTTTTTATTGAATATCTTGATTTAAAAGATAAGTAAAATTATATCAGAATAGGGGTCTTGAAAGCGCCACAAAGCTTCTTGTACAACAAATTGTTTGATTAATATTACGGATTGTTGCTTTGTTTGTAACAAATGAGACTGAATTAACAATGATTCTTTATGCTCGATTCCAAGGATACTATTATTTTGCTGTTATAAATTATGTTTCATCCTTTTAAAGAATATTTAGAAGAAGAATTATTTAATCGTTTTGATTTACAAAGTCTCCCTATTCCCGCTGGCCTAGAATCTAACATAAGCGCTCGTGGAAAGATAAAGGCGACTATTCAAAGTTGGTGTTATCAGTCTGACAAATTGAGGAAAATTCGCTACACCTATATTGATGCGGGGCGGATGACTCAGGTGTTTAATAGTGTCATTTATCCTAGTCATAACTACGATATTCCCTTGCTAGGGGTCGACTTTTTATGCTTTGGGAAAAAGAAAATTTTGGTTGTATTAGATTTTCAGCCATTATTTCGCGATAAAGCCTATCAAGAAAAGTATATTGAGCCGATGCGGGAAATTCGGGACAAATATAATGAGTTGGCACAGAACTTGGAGATGAGGTTTTACGATGCCAATCAATATTTTTCTAAATACTTGCTGTTTGCTAAGACCGACCCAGATACTGTAGTTAAAAGGCTATTTCCTGCCTATCAAGAATATATTCAGCTGTATTGGCAAATGTTAGAGTCGGCAGAACCTTTAACGGAAGAAGCAGATATTCAGCGTATTATAGAAGCCCAAAAACATTACGATCAGTATAGTGCAGAAAGAGATCCCGCTCACGGTCTATTCAGTAGTTATTTTGGCAAAGATTGGTCAAATAGATTTCTCTATGAATTCCTTTTTGAAGATGCTTCTCCCGTAGCTGTAGCTTCCGTTTAATGAGTAATGAGTAATGGGTAATGAGTAATGAGTAATTTGCTCATCTTCCTAATTTCTGAGATCGAAAACCTCATACCCAACAACTAACATCTAGAGTAAATGTTATATCAACCATTCTTAGACTATGCGATCGCGACTCTCCAAGAGCGATTAGAACTATCCTCCTATCCGATTCCAGAAGGTTTTGAACGGAAAGAAGGAATTACGGGAAAAGGCAAGAAACAATCACATGTGCTCACCACCAGTCACGCTTTTAAATCAAAAAAGCTGAGGCAAATTCGTGCTGCCCATGTTCAAGGAGGTAATTTTTTGCAAGTACTCAATTTTGTGATTTTTCCCGAGTTGAAGTACGATTTGCCTTTTTTTGGTGGTGACTTGGTAACTTTGCCGGGGGGACATCTAATCGCGATCGATATGCAGCCCTTGTTTAGAGATGATCCAGCATACAAGGCCAAATATGCTGAGCCGATAATGCCGATTTTTGAAAAACACCAAGCAAACTTAGAATGGGGTGGTGATTTTCCCGAAGAAGCCTCACAATTTTTCTCTCCTGCTTTTTTATGGACTCGCCCAAAAGAGACCGAAGTTGTGCAAACTCAAGTCTTTGAAGCTTTCTGCGATTATTTGCAAGCTTATCTAAATTTTGTTGAGCAGGCAGAAGAAGTTACGGATCGTCAGCAATTGGATGAGATTTTGCAAGCACAAAAACGATATCTAAATTATCGAGCAGAAAAAGACCCAGCCAGAGGGATGTTCACTCGTTTATATGGTGAAGAATGGACTGAAGAATACATTCATGGTTTCTTATTCGATTTAGAACGAAAATTAGCTGTTCATTGACTATGTAATCTAGTAAGTTTTAGTTTAACTACTAACTTTTACTAGAGAACCAAATTCTCCTTTATGTACTTCAATTCTAGTTTGAAAAGCTTCTTTAAATTGGGGCATATGTGTAACTGCCAGAATACAGGAAAAATCAGACGCGATCGCGTTAATCGCCGCCACTAATCGATTGCACCCTTCACTATCCTGTGTTCCAAAACCTTCATCAACTATCAACATTTTCAAAGAAGTACCCGATCGCTGTGCCAGCAATTTCGCTAAAGCTAAACGAATCGAAAAATTAATCCGAAAAGCTTCTCCTCCCGAATAAGTCTCATAGGAGCGGGTACCTTGGGCATCGGCAATTAAAATATCCAATGTATCAATTAATTTCGTATTCTTCTTCGATTTATTCTTACTAGCCTTTTGAGTTACAAATTGCACATGAAATTGATTGCCTGTGAGACGAGCTAAAATCTGATTAGTTTCCGCTTCTAGTTGAGGCAAAATGTTTTCAATAGTTAAAGCTTGAATACCATTTTTGCCAAAAGCTTTGGCTAATTCCTGGTAGATCGTATATTTTCTTTTCGCTGCCTGTAATTCTTGAGTTGCGTCTTGATGTTGAATTTTAAGATGATCTATTTGCGCGATCGCCTCTGTAAGACTACCACTGCGACTAATCAGCTGATCCAAATCCTGACGACCTTGTTGTATCTGTTGTTCTAATTGTTTAATTTCACTGCGATAATCATTAATTTTTTCCTTTTGCTCAAGATAATTATCCAACTGTTTTTGACTAGCATTTATATCTTGAGTTCTCACTTCTAGTAGTTGGGATAACTCTTGTTCTTTAGTTTGCAATTGGGGATATTTTTCTTGAGCTTTTTGTAATTCTTGATATTGGGAATGATAATTCTGAGCTTTCTGAAGAGAATTTAATAATTGTTGATGTTGAGCATTATCATAACCTAATTCATCTATTTCCTGAAGTAGTTGCTCTATTTGTTTTCTAATTGGAGAATCAATATCCAATCGGTCAATTTGCTGTGATAAAGAAGCAATTTTTGCAATTAGTTGGGGTTTTTGTTGGCTTAATTTTGCTTGCCGTTTTTGAGCATCTTCAATTTTGGCTTGCTTGATTTCTGCCCATCGCCAACGATCTACTTCTCCTCTAATTAAGGCATGAGTTTGTTCATCATATTTAAGATTACTTAATTCCCCTTCTAATTGCTGAAGATGAACTTGCAATTTATAAGCAAAATCTCCTGTAGACAAAGATTTTTCTAAAGCTATTTTCTCACTTTCAATTTTTTCTAATTGTTCATAAGTATCTTCTGTCGCTTCTAATTGGGCTTCTAAATGTCCTAATTCTTGTCGTAATTGGTCATAATCTACTAGTTCTTGGGAGATATTTTTATACTCTTGGCGGAGTAATTGCAATTCTTTTTCACAAGTAGCTAATTGTTCGCGAATTGTCCAAATCTGATCTTGAGTTATTTGCTGTTCTTTGTGGGTTTTATCAATCACATGATTGCGATGTTGTTCATCCAAATTTTGTTCACAAAGAGGACACTTGG
Source organism: Cyanobacteria bacterium P01_F01_bin.143 (assembly GCA_039190385.1). Classification (GTDB taxonomy): domain Bacteria; phylum Cyanobacteriota; class Cyanobacteriia; order Cyanobacteriales; family Xenococcaceae; genus Xenococcus. The sequence continues at coordinate 38,589 of JBCCYD010000003.1, forward strand.
CATCAGGCACCATTAACATGTCTATTTTTTGCTGTAATTCCTGCCATTGCTTTTCATGTCTTCGTTGATTTTCTTGTAATTTTTCCTGAAAATGTCTTCTTTCTGTACCCTTTTCTTCTAGCCTTTTTTGATAAACTTTTTTCTTGTCAAGATTACTAATTTGCTCATCGGCAGTGAGCACCGCTTGCCGCATTTGGGGAACTTGAGAAATTTGATTTTCTAATTGATGAACTGATAATTGTAGTTGATCTAATTTGGCATTTAAATTTGCTTTGGATTTGGCAATTTCCGTTTCTAATTTTTGCTTTTGTTTAAGTAAAGGAGAAATATAATTTTGTAACTTGTCTAATTCTTTTAATTTGCGACGACTACGATCTAACTTTTCTAATGCTGCGGCAACTTCATCTGCCTGTGAGAAAATATTTTGAATGTCTTGTTCTTGTTGTTCAATATTTTCGAGGCGAGTTTGAGTTTGCTTGATTTCTACATTTATTTCGTTTTTTTGTTGTAATAATTGTTGTTCTAAAATTTGCTTGTCTTTTTGCGATCGCTGATGAATCGCAAATTTACTGGCAAAATCTTTTTCTGCTTGTTGCCAATGCAATAGTTGCTCATAGTTGGCGATAATCTTCTCTGATTCACCTAATAATTTAGTCAATTCTTGTTGTTGTTTTTGAATTGCTAAAATATCTTTTTGCAGGCGATCGCAATCCTGAACTAAATTTTTATGTTGATTTTGCTGCCAAGTCATTTGTTGTTCCCAGGCTTGGCGTTGATGTTCAATGGTTTGTAGTTTCTCTAGGCGATCGCGATAATTGTCTTGAATTTTTTGCGATTCTTTTAAGGTCTTTTCGACATCAGCTAGTTCTTGCTGAATAGATTTTTGCTTATCAATTTCTAATTGTAGAGGGGATAAACTTTGTTCGAGTTGGGCGATTTTTCCCTTATGTTCTTTAGCTAAATCTTTGGCCTTATTTGCCAACTCCTCATAACGATCTAATTTTAATAAATCAGCGAGAATTTGTTTGCGATCGCTGGGTCGGCGTAACATAAACTCGTCAGCTCTTCCCTGACGTAAATAAGCTGAATTAATAAAAGTATCGTAATCTAATTTGATACAAGCAATAATTTCTTTTTGAGTTGCTTTGAGGCCCTTAGCTGTTAGAGAGCGAAATCTTCCTGATTGGGTTGCTACCTGAAATTCTAAAGCCCCACTTCTGCCCCGCGATCGCGAACGAATAATACGATAAGTCTGCTCATTACAAATAAAATCAAAATCTACCCGAACATTTTTCTCTCCGCCATGAATTACATCATCTTCAGTCGCAGCACGAGTTTTGCCCCAGATCACCCAAGTAATTGCTTCTAGTAAAGAAGATTTCCCCGCACCATTAGCACCACAAATACAAGCTGTATGCAAACCACGAAAATCGAGAGTGGTTTCGCGATAGCTAAGAAAATTTTTTAAAGTCAGTTGTAGCGGGATCATTCAGACATTTACGAAAAAAAGACAATGACAAGATACTTGTGGATATCTGCATTGTCTTTCAGTCTAGAATTGCCAATTAAGGATTTTCCGCTTTAGTAACAATTATTTTACAAAAATTCATAAACAGTTATGATTGACGTTCTTGGTGTACAACAAGTTCTTGTACTTCCTCTTTTAGTTGACGAGTTTGTTTACTCAGTTTAAACTCCAAATAGTTAAATATTTCATCCAAATCAGTTTCTACCAATTCGCCAAGCATGTTCACTTCTTCAGTTTGATGAGACTTATTCTCCTTTTCATAATATAAATTGCTGTAGGGGGTGTTATATCTAAAAGGAGAACTGACAATTTTC
>JBCCYD010000004.1:0-40407 GCA_039190385.1 Cyanobacteria bacterium P01_F01_bin.143
ACTAAATATATTAGTAATTTAACATATTACTAATTATTTATCAATTTATATAGCTATTTTTCTTAAATTTACTTGGGCCATGGGAATAGTCATAATTGGAATCTCCACAGTAAAAACACTTAATAGTGATGAAGGAATTAGATATAGCGTTTCTCACTTTCATGGATTACACCTAAACTCTTACTCCATATAGTGATTAGCTTATGATTTTGTACCTTGCCAATTTGAGAAACGCTATAATTTATTAGCTAATAATGAATTATTCATAGATTCAAACAATTCCATTGTAATTTTTCAGGAAGGTTAGTTGAGCTATATTCTAAGTGAATAACCTGACGATTTTGCTCAGTTTTACTTCGAGAAGAAGAATGCAAAAGTAACGGACTCATAATTAAAGCGTCTCCAGCTTTAAGATTACAAATGGTTATTCGATGATTAGTTTTAAATTCCGTTATTTGTTGTGAGCTCAAAATTCCCATTTTATGGGATTCAGGAATAACTTTCAAAGCTCCATTATCTTGATTTGTATTAGTTAAGTGAATGCGAATAGTAATTATACTTTGTAATATTTCTAGTGGGGGCTGGACGTGAAATATTCCTTCTTTAATAGTCCAATTAACAAAACCTGGATATGCGATTTTTTCTTGGACTGAAATAGTCTTATCTTGATGCCAACCGACCATCCAATTATGGTCAATATTTTTGTTAAAGTAAGTTGCTTTAATTAAGTTTATATTTTTGATACCGCAATAGGATTGTATGACATGTTTTATGATATCTGAATTGGCTAAGTCTTTAACTTCTCTGACTTTTCCTGCCAAATTCCTAATTCCATGTTTTGACGTACTAGTAATAATCTTTTCAATTGCCTTTTGTAATTTTTGGATAACAGAAGGTTTGATAAGTTCAGGAACTACTACATAACCTTGACTTGGAAAATTTTTCATTGATAAATTTGGGCGATCGTTCCAGGAAAAATATGAATAACTAGGAATATTTTCCCTGGAGTTTATTTTGTATTAGCCATTAGCAATTTAATCCAAAACCTTCAGTAATGCCCCACCCATACCTTTACATCCAACAGCAGTCATTCCTTCCGACATAATATCCCCAGTACGATAACCCGCATCCAAAACTTTAGTTACTGCATCTTCTATTATGGTTGCTGCTTCTGGTTCATTTAATCCATAACGCAACATCATTGCTGCACTGAGAACTTGAGCCAAAGGATTAGCCTTATCTTGTCCGGCAATATCTGGTGCTGAACCATGAACAGGTTCGTAAACTCCAGGGCCATCGGAACTTAAACTGGCAGAAGGTAACATCCCAATACTGCCTGTGAGCATCGCTGCCGCATCAGAGAGAATATCCCCAAACAGATTACCGGTAACAATAGTATCGAATTGCTTAGGGGCACGAACTAATTGCATGGCAGCATTATCCACATAGAGATGGGACAATTCGACATCGGGATAATCTTTGGAGAGTGCCGTAACGCGATCGCGCCATAATTGAGAAACATCCAAAACATTCGCTTTATCCACAGAACATAATCTACCCTGGCGTTTTTGAGCCGTTTCAAAACCAAGTTTAGCGATGCGGTCTATTTCTGATTGGTTATAGGCCATGGTATTGACACCACGTTTTTCTCCAGTTTCTGTGGCAAAAATACCATTGGGTTTGCCGAAATAAACTCCGCCAGTTAATTCGCGAACTACCATAATATCCACACCTTCGACGACTTCACGCTTAAGAGTTGAAGCATCGATTAATTGAGGCAGAATTGTTGCGGGGCGCAAATTAGCAAATAAACCTAACCCTGATCGCAATCCTAATAAGCCAGTTTCAGGCCGTTTTTCCCGAGGTAAATTATCCCATTTATAACCACCGATTGCCGCCAGCATAATAGAATCACTTTGGCGACATTTAGCTAAAGTTTCTTCGGGAAGAGGCTCGCCTGTTGCATCGATCGCGGCTCCACCAATGAAAGCTTCATCAAAACTAAATTCAAGATCGCATTTTTGACCTACTACTTTTAGTACATCCACCGCAACAGCGATAATTTCGGGGCCAATGCCATCACCAGGAAGTAAGGTAATGCGATATTGTTTAGTCATGTTCAATCGGGAAATTATTTACAATATTTTTTACAGCCCTAATAATTTACCATTTGGTTGTGCGTAGTCGTTAAAAATTACTTATGAATAGAGCAGTTATTAAATTTTCTTCCGAAGATTGTGGGATTTTCCACAAAATGTATTTTTATGACAAAAAAGTATCCCAAGAAATAGAGTTAGATTTTATTGATGTGAAAATGCAGGATACTGCCACCTATCGCAAGTATCGCAAAATTTTACTAGCTCAATATCCCAATAAAGAAGATATGGGATGGCCAACCTATCTTGTCTGTGATTCTCCCGAAGGAGATTTTCAGATTGTTGGTGAAGTCAAAGGTGGTCATCCTAAAGGCGAATTCCGCAAGAAGTTACAAGAAGTTATCAATTAATCCCCCGTAGAGACGTAGCATGCTACGTCTCTACTGTTTTTATTTAATGCTTGTTATTTGAGACTAATAATCTGTTGACTCAAAGTGCAGTACTCGGTTTTCACGTAAGCCCTATAATCTAGATAAGAGAACAAACCTTAAGAATAGTGGATTATTGTTGAATCGTGAAGATCGTCAAATTTATAGTAGGACTTATATTAGGCATATGCATCCTAATTACGCCATTTAGTCAATTTCAAACTTCTCCTGTCGAACCGTTACAGAATTTAGCAGTGCAGCTAGATGGCAGAAAGAAACCTTTGGATACCGTCGCACGGGAAACAGTAGCGCAAATTTATGGGAAAAATAGCTATCAAGCTCTTAATGGAGACAAACTTGATTATTTGAATACTTATCTTTCCCTATGGTTTAATAATCGTGATTGGAACGATGAACCAATTATTTTATTTAACTATCGTCCTCTCAAAGAGAGATTAGGACTTGATCCTGAAGAGAAATATTTTAGTTTCTCCGAATTAATCGAATCGAATTTGCGGGAATTCCTGATTGCGATTAAGCAAAAACAAGCCGCTGGAATTGATTTAACTCGCGATGAAACTGAAGCCGTAACCATTGAACAAAGAATGGCTTTGGTTGTTTCTACGGTGGGAATAGATCGACTTCCTATAGTGCCCCATCCCAATGATATTAATGGTACTTGGGTATCAGTAGAAGATGCAGGGCGATATTATAGTGCGGATGCGGTAGCGCAAATTCAAACTACCTATAATGCTCTTAAACAAAGTTATCGCAACTCACCTCAAGATGAAGTTAGTTTAGGTCAGATTACGGCTAAGTTTGAAACTGAATTAGCGAGTCTTAGTCCTGAAGTTTATCCTGCGATCGCAGTTGTTAATAGAGAAGTTCGATTTTATGCCCTACATCCTTTTGCTAAATCTTGGATGATCTATGCTTTAGGGTTTTTGATCATGTTATTGGTGCTGTTGTTTAAATCTCTTGATTTTTACTGGGGCGCGATCGGTGTATTTAGTACTGGCTTAATAATTAATGTCTACGGCATTTGGGAAAGAATGCAAATTGCTGGTCGTCCTCCTGTGACTAATATGTACGAGTCAGTGATTTGGGTTGGTTTTGGTATTTCCGCGATCGCATTTCTTTTTGAGCTTATCTATCGCGCTAAATATTATCTTATTGCAGCGGCTCCTTTATCCGTCGTCTGTTTAATCTTGGCCGACAGTCTACCAGCAATTCTAGATTCTTCTATTCAGCCTTTAGTTCCTGTATTAAGAGATAATTTCTGGTTAAGCATTCATGTACCCACGATTACTCTCAGTTATGCTAGTTTTGCTCTGGCTTTAGGGTTGGGCCATATTATTTTGGGTCATTATTTATTTGCCCCCCAAGCGAAAGGGCGAATTCGCAGTTTATCAAAATGGAATTATGGAGTTTTGCAAGTGGGAGTTTTGTTACTAACCACGGGCATTATTCTTGGAGGAATCTGGGCGCATTATGCTTGGGGTCGTTTCTGGGGTTGGGATACTAAAGAAACTTGGGCTTTAATTGCTCTAATGTGTTATGTTGTACCGCTCCACGGTCGTTTAGTAGGTTGGTTAGCTGATTTTGGTATGACCATTACCAGTGTGGTTGCTTTTAATGCGGTATTAATGGCTTGGTATGGCGTGAACTTTGTCCTCGGTACTGGTTTACATAGTTATGGTTTTGGTAGTGGTGATTCTGTGATGACTGTAGCGACCGTTGTGGGATTAGATCTTTTGTTTGTATTGGTTGTTGCAGCGAAATACAAGGGATGGTTTAGTTCTGAGGTGAAGGAAGAGTTACCTGTTGCGAAGAAGTCAGAATTAATTACTGATAATTAAGTCTTGCTGAATTTTGAATAAATTTTAATCCCTTGTAATGCAAGGGTTTTTTTATGTAATAAACTCTAAATAAACGACTTGGTAATTTCCATTTAAAGCTTATATTAATATAAAATGTATAAATATGGATAATTCAATAAAAGTTCTCTTTATATCGTCTGATCCTAGTAATGCTGGAAGATTAAGATTCGGGCAAGAAACGCGAGATATTCGTGAAAAACTTCAATTGTCCAAACATAGGAATAAATTTTTTCTAGAAACTAGAGAATCAATTCGTCCAAGTGATTTAACCCAAGCTATATTTGACGTAAATCCTCAATTTGTTCATTTCTCTGGTCATGGAACTAAGAATGGGAATATTTGCTTTGAGGATATTTCCGGTATCGTTCAACCAGTTTCCCCAGAAGCTTTAGCTACATTATTTAGTTTATTTTCTGATCGTATAAAATGTGTGATTTTGAATGCATGTTATTCTGAAGACCAAGCAAGAGCTATATCCAAACATATACCTTTTGTAATTGGAATGAAAAAGGCAATTAGTGATGAAGCTGCAATTGTATTTTCCGTTGGATTTTATAAAGCTTTAGGTGCTGGTGAGTCAGTAGAAAGGGCATATGAATTTGGTTGCGTAGAGATTCAACTAAACAACATTTCAGAACACCTTACACCAGTTCTTTATAAATTAGAAACTGGTTACTCGACTCAAAGTTGTGTAGACAAGAGTTTTGAATGTGAAAAAGTATTTTTGCACATTGGCTTCCGTTCTGCTGAAAGAGAAGGAAGTTTACAGAAAATTAAATTATTTGGTGTACCTGGAATAAAACTACGAGATGGGAACTATGAAGTCACAGAAAAGATACAGAGTTTTTTTGATGATTTAATTGCAAGAAGTATTTTTCGTAATAGTCGCCGTTTATCTGGCTGTGACTTTAAATATCTCAAAATATGGCTTTATGACATGGATGAAAAAGACGAAAATAAAGGTTATGAAATTCCTCAGATCGGCAGGCGAGATGTAGTAATGCATTCTGATTTTACTACCTCAAAACTAGAACGCATTTATATACTAGATAAAAAGTTGACTGGTCGTGAGTACGCAAGATGGAAAAACACAGCAGAAAATCTATTTACTCCACTGTTTGCAACATTTATCACTTCACCAGAGACTCCAGATATTATCCCAGATATTTTTAAAAATAATCCTCTTACCAAAATCGCAGAAGAAATAGCAGAAACAGTTGATCCTTATATCAAAATGAAGCAAGTTTTACCATTTAATGCTTTGATAATTCAAATAGATTGATAGAGTAAAAATTATTCTAGTAATATCCTAAAACTATCCAATACCCCAAAATTTTATACAACAAGTAGAATGTATATTGATATAAAAAAGACTATTTTAGCCACAATGAAATTATGAATAAATTTAAACTAAAATTTTTATTATTAGATGCCTTAGAAGATATAAGATTATCTTGTGCTATTGAAGAAGGAGAAAACAGTACCAAGGTAAGTCGAGAAGAAGTTGTAAAAGTCTTAAGTGGCGAGTAGTAAAAAATGAGTGACTTACAAAGATATATTGAGCGACGAAGCCAACGAGATCCTGAATTTGTAGAAGGATTTGAGAGCGGTTATGCTGATTTGAAAATTGTTGTAATGTTGCGTCAGGCTTGTAAAAAAACAGAGTTAACTTCAGAAGAGGTTGTAAATCGCTTAGATACGAAAAAGACCAGTGATTTCAAGACTAGTAAAATGAAATTTTGATTATCAAATCAATTCTTAAACCAAAAATATCTATGACAGAATTACTTCAAAAGGCGATCGCGGAGATCAAAAAACTGCCCCAAGAACAACAAGACGCGATCGCCACTCGTATTCTAACCGAACTTAAAAATGATACAGAGAAAAAGTTAATAGCTGAATTAGCCTCAACGAAAGCAGTTGTCTGGTCGCCTCAAACTGATAATGTAGGAGTTCAAGCCTTATCTAATTTACTTATTACAGCTCAGAAAAAAGATAATGCTTAATGGTCAGCGATTTTCTTTCCAAGAAAAATACGACAGTTTGGGAAAAACTAACTTGATGCCATATTTGCCCTTAACTCTAACCAATGAAAACTACACTGTGGAAACAATGGCATTGTTGGATACTGGTGCAAGTGTTAACGTTTTGCCTTACGAAATTGGTTTACAGTTGGGTGCAGTTTGGCAAGAACAAACAGTTTCAATTCAGTTAAGTGGCAATCTTTCTAGTGACCAAGCACGAGGGTTAATTGTGTCAGGCAAAGTTGCTGATTTCAATCCTGTATTACTTGCATTTGCTTGGACTCAATCAACAAATATTCCAGTAATTTTAGGACATATGAATTTTTTCCAAGAGTTTAATGTGTGCTTTTACAGGCATGAGTTAGCGTTTGAGATTTGTCCCAGATAAATATTAGCTCTGAGTGAGAATTATTCATAAAAGCGATCGCGGGGAACAAAAAACGTCCCATAAGACAAACAGATACGATCATACAGAGCCTGGCACTTCGCGATCGCGAAGCCAAATCAGCAAAAAACACACTATTAAATATTTAAAAATAAGAAAATGGTGGAGGAGATAATATTCCAAAATCCCCTCAAATATCTTGTATCTGCAAAATTATCGGAATTTATAAGATTTTCCTTATTCTACAAAATGCAAGAACACCAATTACCGCCATGACCCACGAGGCATCATTGCCTCACGAGCTAGTTATTACTTGGTAAAAATTCTGGTAAATTATGCGTTTTTGCGAAAATTGTTACATTTATTCACATATTCTCGATTTTTAATCGTTTAGCTAGAGTACTCGCAATATACTAGGGATTGAGAAAACGGCATCAAGATTTTCAATTTGGGCTAGAGCCTGGCGGAAATTCCCCTCTTTCACATCATGGGTAACCACCACAATTTCTGCTAATTCTTCTTGAAACCCAATCTGCACCACAGATTCCAAACTTACCTGATTGTTACCAAAACAAGTTCCTAAATAACCAATAACTCCAGAAACATCTTTACAGAGAAATCGCACATAAAAACGAGTGAAAATTTCTGTCATGGGAACCAAATCGGCATAATGTTGAGGAGAACAACTTAAAAGGGGATCTAATTTATGCTCCTTGTCGCTACTAACCATAACGCCTACTACATTGATGATATCTGAGACGACAGCACTAGCCGTTGCTCCTTTCCCTGCCCCAGGACCAAAAAACATCACTTGTCCTAAAGGTTCTCCTTCGACCAAAATAGCGTTGTAAACATCATTTATATTAGCTAAAGGATGAGCTTGGGGAACCAGAGTAGGATGAACTCTCACTTCTAAAGCTTGGTTTGCGGTTCTTTTGGCAATTCCCAATAACTTAATCACAAAACCTAATTTTGCTGCATAGCTAATATCAGTAGCAGTTATGTTGCGGATCCCTTCACAGAAAAGATCTTGCCGTTTAATGCGATCGCCAAACGCGATCGCGGCAAGAATGCTAATTTTATCTGCCGCATCTCCCCCATCAACATCAGCCGTCGGATCCGCTTCGGCATAACCCAACTCCTGAGCATCTGCCAAGACATCGGCAAAATTGGCTCCTTCTGCTGCCATGCGAGTCAGAATATAGTTAGTCGTCCCGTTAATAATGCCCATCACATTAGTAATTCGGTTGACTCCCAAAGACTGCTTAAGAGGCTTAATCACGGGAATACCACCACCAACCGAAGCTTCGAACATGACATAAACCCCTGCCTGATTCGCTGCGGTGTAGATTTCATCTCCATAGAGAGCAATTACAGCTTTATTGGCAGTCACAATATGTTTACCCCGCTCAATAGCCTGCATAATGAGAGTCCTTGCTGGTTCCAATCCTCCCAACAACTCCACGACAATATCTATTTCTGGATCATTAACAATTGCAGTTAAATCGGTAGTTAATACACCTGATGGTAGTTTAACCTGACGTGGCTTCTCAAGCGATCGCACTCCCACCTTTTTAATCACAATTTCTTTGAGTAGGGAGTTTCTGCCTACTTTATCTAAGATAATTTCTGCTGTACCTGTACCAACTGTGCCAAATCCTAACAAACCAATATTAACAACCACAATTTCCCCTAAAATGTATGACTCTCACTAGATCCTAAAGATACACTAAAACTAAGTAATGAGGAATAGAGTAACTGGTGAATTTTTAAATGTATTAGTACTTAATTGACAATAAATTATAGAAGACTAGAATTGTGGATACCTGGTTTTGCTAACTAATTTCTTCATCTCTATCAACTATGTTTATTCTCAATCATAGAGCTAAGTATTATTTATTTTTATGGCAATTTCTGATTCTACTTTTTCCTAATTCCATCACTGCACAAATTTTACCTCAAACTACTGGAACAACAAGAGATGCCGAACCTTTTTTTGAAGAGTCAGAAAGTCCGCTGGAAGTATCGCCACCGCTATCTATTCCCCAACCATCTTTAGTAGAAATTACTGAATTAAATAATATCTCTAAAATTGAAATTACTGGTAGTACTATTTTTAGCCAAGAAGAATTAGAATCTGTACTGAAATCCTTTCAAGATCGTGATATTTCCCCAAGAGAATTACAAGAAGTAATTAGTATTATCAATAAATTATATAGCGATCACGGATATATTACTTCTGGAGTATTTACTAATCCACAAGTTCAAGATAATAGTATAGTAACTATTCAAGTAACAGAAGGTAAAATTGCTGGAATTATTATCACAGGCTTAACAAGGCTCGAATCTCATTATGTAAGTAGTAGATTAGATGTAGATAGGGAAAAACCTTTTAACAAAAATCAGGTTCAAGAGGCATTACAATTACTACAAAATGATTATCTAATCGAAAAGATATCGGCAAAAATTACTACAGGTTCTAGTATAGGAAAGAATATTTTAGAGGTGGAAGTAGCCGAGTCGGATCATTTTTACACGGAGTTGAGTATCGATAATCTTGGAAGTCCCGTAATTGGCAGTTCTCGTCGTCGATTGCAATTCAACCATGATAATCTTTTAGGATTTGGCGATCGCTTTTACGCTTCTTATACCAATACAGAGGGAAGCAATGTTATTGATGGAATTGACTATATTATTCCCGTTAATTCTAATGATGGAAAACTTGGTTTCAGCTATAGTTATGGAAAAGCTGAAATTGTAGAAGAACCTTTTGATGTTTTGGATATAGAGGCAAGATCTAGTAGATTTTTGGTTTCTTATCGTCAACCCATTTATAAAACATCGACTCAAGAATTTGCTTTAGGAGTAACTTTTGACAGAACCAATACTGAAACTAAACTCTTAAATACTCCCTTTCCTGTCATCCGTGGGGCTTCGAGTGAGGGGAAACTTAATATCTCAGCTTTGCGTTTTTCTCAAGATTATATTGGCCGTAGTAAGCAAGATTGGTTCGGTTTGCGTTCGGAGTTTAGTTTGGGTGTAGATGTTTTTGACGATACAACTAATGATGATCGACCAGATACCCATTTTTTCCTTTGGCGTGGACAAACTTGGTACCAACGAAAATTAACTCCAGATATCACCTTATCTTTTAAGTCTTATCTGCAATTGGCTGATCGCCCCTTAGTTAGCAGCGAACAAACATTAGACGAATTGTTTACCCTAAATAGAGAAGAAGGTACTTTTATTCTACGAGGGTATCGTCAAAATTCATTGACGGCCGATAATGGAGTTTTTGCCTCCGCCGAACTGCGAGCTTCTATTGTCCAGATTCCCCAATGGCAAACCAAGCTACAGATCACTCCTTTTGTGGATTTTGGCACTGTTTGGAATGATGATGATGTCGAAATTGATGAATCAACTCTGACGTCTGTTGGTTTGGGTTTAAGGCTTTTAGTTGGTGATAGTTTCCGAGCTAGGGTAGATTGGGGTATTCCCTTGGTTGATCAAGATACTATTGGCGATAGTTTACAAGAGGATCGGATAACTTTCAATTTAGAGTACAGACCGTTTTGATTCAGATGATGATTTCCTCTACTAGAAATATTTATCTACTAATTCTCAATATATAAGCACCTTTTCCTCCTTGATCATAAGCATTCACAATTAGACTATAAGTCCCATCATTGGGAATAGTGACCTGCAACCTAGAATTACTATCATCATCGCTAACATCATCATTTTGTTCTAAAATATTGCCTTCTTCATCCATAATTGCCAGAAAAGTATCAAAATCTGCACTTTCTAAGCTAATAACAAAGGATTCTCCTGCCTTCACCGACAGAGGATAAGAATCATAAAAACTTCCATCATTGGGAATTACTTTATCTCCTTCTCCTAGGAATCCTCTTTCGATTTGGTCAATTAATAATGAATTATTTGGTTGCGTACTTAATGCTGAGTTTGTCCTATTTTCTGCTTCAATCTCAGGTTCAATTTCATTTTCCTCAAGATAAGTGTTTTCTGGTGTTGAGATTGTCTCTTGAATGGTCGTTTCTGTTTCGTCAGGAGCGATCGCCAATTCAGGTTCTACTTCGATAATTTCTATTTCCTCAGGAATGATCGCTAATTCAGGTTCTACTTCTATGGTGTCTGCTACTGAGTTAGCATCGGAATCTTCGTTAACTACCAGATCTTCGGTAAAGATTGCATCTTCGGGATTTTCGGCATAGGCGATCGCGCAAATTCTATCGTATAGTTGATCTTCCCGACAAGATACTCCCGTTTCCTGATTGTTGTTGCTAAAAATAGCTAAGCGATGGCGGCGATCGCGAAAACCATCATCGACGATGAGCTGCATAACGATAGCTTCGGCGGTTATTTTACCATAACTAATATTCTGAAAACGAGAATTTCCTTGATTACGAGAATCCGTGATCGAAGCTAATTGATCCTCTGCCGCGATCGCCATAGCTTCAGAATAAGTCAAAGGAGGTAGCGGCGCTTGTTGACGAACAAAATCGATTGCTTCGGACAACGTTTGCAATCCCCTATTTGTTCTGACAGGTTTTTCTCCAGGAAATCGCAACATTATGCCATCATAATATTTTCTTTGCTCTTCTAACCAATCAGCATAATCACTAGGATTAGTACGCGCTCGATTTATTTGATCAATGATCTCCGTTTCCAGACTATCCGTTGGCACAGTCTCATTTTGAGCAATTTGTTGTCCCTTCGTAGATAACAAGACATTCTTAGTCGTGGCAGAGTCAGTCTCCACTTCAGCAACCACAGTAGAGTCAAGATTACTAAATCCGCCTAAAAAGATAATAGTTAGTAGCGATATCCTACCAAAAGTATGATTAAAATTCATTGTCTTCATTGATGATTCTCCCGATCAAACAACAAGGGGAATACTTGCTTTACTAAACCTCGCCTCAAAAGTTTAATCTACATTATTTATTATGTACGAAGTTTTTATCATATTCATAAAAAAAGTGACAGGGATTATGGTAAAAAATGTTCCCTATCACTCTCAATTATTAACTATTAATTACTCAATACTTAACTCTCTTCCTCTTCCCAAATAACCGCATTGCTATCGGCGTCTGGCTTTGAGGCCTTATCTTCGGGATTCAACCCAGTGTAAGCCCTTGCAGTCTGATCATCGAGAATGACATTTTCATCATCCTTCAAATTATTATAAGAAGGTCGTAAAGAAGAGGGTTCAGGTGTTGCGGTCGTGGCAACTGTCTCTTCGCCTCCTACCCGATAACTATCCAATTCTCCTCCACCATAACCGTAGAGAGAACCATTGCGGGGTGCTGGATTCTCAACTTCCCCATTGTTTCTGAAGACCCCAGGTTCCTCATGGGTATTGAAGCCAGTTCCTGCAGGAATCAAACGACCGATAATGACATTCTCTTTCAAACCTCGAAGCCAATCTGATTTACCTTCGATCGCCGCCTCAGTTAGAACACGAGTAGTTTCTTGGAAAGAAGCCGCAGAAATAAAGCTATCGGTATTTAGAGATGCTTTGGTAATCCCTAACAGCAATGGAGTATATTGAGCAGGAGCTCCGCCTGTAATTGACATCGCGTCATTTATCTGTTCAATTTCGCGTAAAGCCACTAATTCCCCAGGCAGCATAACCGTATCGCCACCATCATCAATTCTCACTTTAGAGGTCATTTGACGCACAATCACCTCAATATGCTTATCAGAAATATCAATCCCTTGACTCTGATACACGGACTGTACACCAGTTACCAAGAAAATTTGAGCTTTTTGTAAGCCGATTAAGGATGCCTCATAACAACCTTTGGTTTCTAAATGATAATTAAAGAAAACTTCTAGAATCTGGTGCGGATTAGCCGGCCCATCAGTGAGCATTTCTCCCACTCCAACCTTTTGTCCATCGGCTACCAGCGAATTTTGGCCAGGCCCAACGGGATAATCAGTAATAGTCCCATCTTCTTCAATAATCTTGATATCTACGGTTTCCCCTTCTTCATAGATAACTTGGCATTCCCCAGGACGACGACTGAGAATACAACCTTCTTTTGGTTTACGAGCCTCTAGAAGTTCTTCAATACGAGGTAAACCCTGAATAATATCACCTGTTTTAGAGCGCTCAAAAACTAGCAATACTAAATTATCGCCCCTTTGAACCAAATCACCATCATCAATATGCAATACTGCACCGGCTGATACTCGATAAGGACGAGCATAACGCATGACGAGTGTGGTTTTACCCTCAGCATTTTCCCTAAGTTCTAAGAGTTGTCCCGATTCTTGTAAGGTCAAATTTGGGGCGATTTCGGTTCCTGATACTAAGAGGTCTCCTACTTGATAAGAGCATTCACTTTTCGCAATATCCAGCTCATGGGTAATTTGATCCAATTCTCGAACGACCAAGACTCGGCGAATGGCTTCGCCGGCTTCCCGAATACCTCTAACCCTTCCCTCAGAGCGACAGATTATTTCAGTTCGAGCGATAGTTTCTTCCCGAGAAATCTCTTGACCGTCTTTGACTAACACTCTAGTTTCAATATCTCCACTATGGGGGTCCGCATCAGTATCGCGACGTAGAACTAAAGCTTCAATAATTACTAGTTGTAATCTTTGAATATCAGGATCTTCTTGATCTGGCTTTAATTCTATATCTGCACTTAAATTAGGAATTATTTCGATATCATCAGCAGCATCGATTTCTAGAGTTAATTGAGTACTGAGTAAGGATACGCCACTAACGGATTTAACTCGCTCTCCGTCTTTATAGAATATTTTTTGAACGGCTCGCAATTCAATTTGACGACCATCTTGGTTATTAATCGAGTCTTGGGAGGGCACAGTAGGCTGATCAGCCACCTTAAATTCTTGTACGGGACGCAATAAAAGTGCCGCACCTTCAGTGGTATCAACAATTTCTCCATATTTAAGTTCGTCGACCGAAACTCCAGGGAGAACTTCGTTTCCTGGCTGAACCAATTGTCCATCAAGTTTGGGATCAATTTCATCAAGAAGATGGACTGCTCCTGGTTTGATAATAATTTCACGAAGAATGTCATTTTTCTGAACAACTTCCACGACACCAGAAGATTGGGCAAAAATATCTTTGACAACTTCGGTTCCTGCTTCGACAAATTCTCCATCTTCAACTAGCAATAAAGAAATATCTTTATTGACTTCATGACTTTCTTCAGGAATCCAGAGTAGAGAACCGCCTTTGGTAATCTCATAACCTTGTTTACGACCACCTTTGCCGATTTCTACACCACCATATTTGATGATGCCTCCGGTTTCTGTTTCATAGCGATCGTCGATTAGTTCTGCTACTACTTGGTGATTTTGAACCTTAGTTCCAGGAGTGGTTTTTAGTAAAAAGTCTTGGCCATCAGCTGTGCTAATGATATAAGATTCTCTTCCACTATCACTTTCAACCTTGACTTCTGAGCGATCTAACAAAACAGAAGCGGTGATAATCTCAATTTCTCGCTTATTAGAGACCATCCGAACTACGCCACCATTAGACGAAACCAGTTTTGTTTGGGCTAAAATATCTCCTGGCTGAACCTGATCTCCGTTTTGGACTACTGGCTCTGCCCCAGGGAGTAGATTATAGACTTCTCCGGATAAGACCCAGAGTAATCCTGAATTTTTAGCAACTTTTGTGGTGTTGCCTTGGCGATCGGTTTTTTCATCGGGAATTAGGTTCGCAAACAAGACTTCCCCTGCCAAGTTCGAAGTTACGTCTTTAGTTGCTTTTTCCGTAGATTTTTTAACCGATACTTTAGCAACTTCAACTAATAACTGACCTTTTGTAACTGAATCTCCTTCTTGTACATAGAGATAGGAACCTGCTGTCAAGGGATAGGAAATCTTTTTGCCTTTTTTTGGTACTAGAACCAAATTTCCAATGGTTTCAACTTGCTCTCGCTCATCTCCGTGACGAGTTCTTACTTTACGAGTACTCAATCCCTTGGCAAATTCGATGGTGCCATCTTTTTCTGCTTTAATTTGCCGAGCGACTTCTCCGGTGAAAACTCCTCCTGTGTGGAAAGTTCTCATGGTTAACTGGGTTCCTGGCTCACCAATAGATTGAGCTGCAATGATACCTACTGCTTCGCCCATATCCACCATTTTGCCATGAGCGAGGCTCCAACCATAACAATATTGACATACCGACCGAGCTGCCTCACAAGTCAGAGGAGAGCGGACTACAACGGATTCACAGCGATCGCCAATCTCTTGGGCTAAATCACTATCAATACTTTGATTGCGTTTGGCCACAATTTTTTTTGTTGTCGAGTCGATCGCATCTTTAGCTAATACCCGACCCAAAAGACGATTTGCTAGGGGAATCAACGTGCGATCGCCATCCTTCATCGCTTCGAGGTGAATTCCCCTGGGAGTCCCACAATCGACTTCGCGAACAATCACATCTTGAGATACATCCACCAATCGACGAGTCAAATACCCAGAATCAGCAGTACGCAAGGCCGTATCCACTAAACCTTTTCTCGCTCCATAGGAGGAAATAATATATTCGGTAACCGTTAATCCCTCACGGAAATTGGTTTTAATTGGTAAGTCAATAATTTCCCCTTGGGGATTGGCCATCAAACCTCGCATTCCCACCAGCTGACGCACCTGGGACAGATTACCCCGGGCCCCACTAAATGCCATCATATACACCGAATTAAGAGGGTCAGTAGACTTAAAATTAGTCACTACTTCATCTTTAAGACTCTCAGAAGTTTCATTCCAAGTATCGATAACCTTCTGGAAACGCTCTACTTCAGTGATCTCTCCTTTAGCATAGCGAACTTCTGTTTTTTTGATTTCTACTTCGGCAGCTTCGAGCATCTGCTGTTTAACTGGGGGAATTTTTAGATCATCGACACTGATTGAGACCCCCGCTCGGGTCGCATAGCGAAAACCCATTTCTTTGAGTTCATCTGCCATAGTCGCTGATTTAGCCGAGCCATGATTAGTAAAAGCCCAGGCCATGAGTTTTTTCAGACGACCTTTATCCACAATGCGGTTATAAAATTTCATTTAAACTCCCAATTGATGTTTCCCTAAATACTTAATCCTTATTACCTAAAAAATCTCTCTAAGATGCTGGCTCAAGGGCATCTTGAATAGTCTTGTTATAGATTATTCTGCCCATAGTTGTATTTATATATTGAGATAACTCTTGTCCATCGGGCGCCTCCCGCACCAATCGCTGACGATAATATTTGATGATACTGCCATCAGCTAATTCTTCCTGTTCGATAACTTCCCTATCTGGCTCGCTCGTTTCTACCTCTCCTTCGTAGCGTACCCAAACATAAGCGTGTAGATCAATTTGTCCTTGTTCAAAGGCTTTTACCGCATCTTCCAAACTGCCAAACCGTCTGCCTGCTCCTTTGTTTGCCTCGGGATTTTCCGCGGTTAAATAGTAGCAGCCCAAAACCATATCCTGCGAAGGAGCTACAATGGGTCTTCCTGTTGCTGGAGATAAAATATTATGGCAGGCCAACATCAGCAGCCGAGCTTCTGCCTGAGCTTCGAGAGATAAAGGAACATGAACTGCCATCTGATCACCATCAAAGTCAGCGTTAAATGCCGGACAAACCAAAGGATGGAGCTGAATTGCTCTACCTTCTACAATAATTGGTTCAAAAGCTTGTATGCCCAGACGGTGCAACGTAGGAGCTCTATTTAGCATCACGGGATGCCCCGTAATAACTTCTTTTAAAACTTCAAAAACTTGAGGCTCTCCCCGTTGAATCATTTTCTTGGCAGCCTTAATATTATTCACCATGCCACTTTGGATCAAGCGATGAATCACAAAGGGTTGAAATAGCTCAATTGCCATTTCCCTCGGAAGTCCACATTGATAAATTTTGAGTTTTGGTCCTACAACAATTACAGAACGACCTGAATAATCAACCCTTTTCCCTAATAGGTTTTGACGAAAGCGCCCTTGTTTTCCTTCAATAATGTCCGAAAGAGATTTCAAAGGTCGATTATTTGCTCCCACCACCGTACGTCCGCGACGACCATTATCAATCAGAGCATCTACCGCCTCTTGCAGCATACGCTTTTCATTACGAACAATAATCTCAGGAGCCAGAATCTCTTGTAATCTCGCCAAACGATTATTCCGATTAATCACCCGACGATAGAGATCGTTAAGGTCAGAAGTTGCGAATCTACCACCATCTAATTGCACCATGGGTCGCAAATCAGGAGGAATAACTGGAATCACATTGAGCACCATCCATTCAGGACGAGCTCCCGTAGCAATAAAATTATCAATTACCCGTAATCTTTTGATTAATTTGGCTCTTTTTTGTCCTTTGGCCTCACTAATATTCTCTCGCAGTTGCTCTGCTTCAGTATCAAGTTCAAATTCTTCTAGAAGTCTTTGAATAGCTTCGGCACCAATACCAACTTCCACCCCAATCAGATCAGAATCTTCACTGTAGAGTTGTTCTTCAATCTCAATCCACTGATCTTCAGTCAGCAATTGTTTACAAGAAAGATTTTGTGCATTGCCGGGATCTAAAACCACATAAGCATTGAAATAGACAATTTGCTCCACATCCCGCAATGGCATGTCAAGGATAATACTGAGATAGCTAGGAATTCCTTTGAGATACCAAACATGAGTCACCGGAGCAGCTAGTTTAATATAACCCATGCGATGGCGGCGTACCCGAGATTCAGTTACCTCAACCCCACAACGCTCACAGACAATTCCGCGATGACGAACTCTTTTATACTTGCCACAATGACATTCCCAATCTTTAGCTGGGCCAAAAATGCGTTCGCAAAAGAGCCCATCCATTTCTGGTTTAAGAGTACGGTAATTGATTGTTTCTGGTTTGGTTACTTCTCCGACAATTTGACCATTGGGAAGGCTCCTCTCTCCCCAGTGACGAATTCTTTCTGGAGATGCAATGCCAATTTTGACGTAATCAAAGCGTTGTTCTTGTTGGTTTCTCATTTTTGAAGAAAGTATCGGTTAGGAATTGGGAAAAACGATTAAGTTGGTATTTTTTACTAATCTAGCCAAATTCTCGAACTGAGAATAAAAATCCCCAACTTCGAGAATCTATATGAGTTTTAAGCTTCTTCTTGTAAATCATCTTTGGTTAATGATTCATAGGTCGGTCGATTTGGAGTTCGACGAGGGGTATCTGCCATCAAATTAACTTCAATATCACGACTATTACCGTCTTCGAGATTTTCTAATTTATGCACCGCAATATCTAATCCCAAAGACTGCAACTCTCGCATCAGTACTTTGAAAGATTCTGGAGTTCCCGGACGGGGAATCGGCTTGCCTTTAACTATCGCGTTGAGGGCTTCATTTCTTCCTTGCATGTCATCGGATTTAACAGTCAACAATTCCTGAAGGATATAGGCTGCCCCATAGGCTTCTAAGGCCCAAACTTCCATCTCTCCAAATCTTTGTCCACCTTGTTGTGCTTTACCACCCAAAGGCTGTTGAGTTACCAAAGAATAAGGCCCAGTAGAACGAGCATGAATTTTATCATCTACCAGGTGAACCAATTTCAACATATAGGCTTTACCCACCGTGACAGGACGGTCAAAGGGCTCTCCGGTACGACCATCAAATACTCTGATTTTCCCGGGATTATCCGGATCAAAAACCCATTTTTTGCCTGGTTTGTGGGAAGATTCGGCAATTTTGCCATGAACTGTCGCCAAAGAAGTTTCTTTGCCATACATTTCATCAAAGGGCATGATTTTAAATCTCATTCCCAAATTTTCTCCTGCCCAACCAAGCAGACATTCATAAACTTGCCCCACATTCATCCGTGAGGGGACCCCTAAAGGATTGAGCACAATATCTACAGGAGAACCATCGGGTAAATAGGGCATATCTTCGATCGGTAAAATCCGAGAAATAATTCCTTTATTGCCATGACGGCCGGCCATTTTATCCCCAACCTGAATCTTGCGTTTTTGGGCGACATAAATTCTCACGACCATATTGGCTCCAGGAGGCAACTCATCCCCTTGTTCTCGGGTAAAGACTCTCACATCAACTACGCGGCCTTTCTCTCCATTAGGTACTCGCAGCGAATTATCCCGCACATCCCGCGCTTTTTCCCCAAAGATCGCTCGCAATAATTTTTCTTCGGGCGGTTGATCCGATTCTCCTTTAGGAGTAACTTTTCCTACTAGGATGTCTCCTGCTTCGACCCAAGCCCCGATATGAATAATACCTCGCTCATCAAGGTTGCGAAGAGTATCTTCCCCTACATTGGGAATCTCTCTAGTAATTTCTTCTGGTCCTAATTTAGTTTGTCTAGCTTCGATTTCGTATTTCTCAACGTGAATACTAGTATAATAGTCCTCATAAACTAGTTTCTCGCTAATCAAGATCGCATCTTCGTAGTTATAACCTTCCCAAGGCATATAGGCCACGGTGACATTTTGCCCTAATGCCAGCTCCCCTCCTTCTGTAGAAGAACCGTCTGCCAATACTTGTCCTGGAACCACATCCTCGCCAACGTAAACCAATGGACGTTGATTCAAACAAGTATCTTGGTTAGAACGTTGATATTTTTGCAGTTTATAAATCATCTCCTCTCCTGGAGCTGGAGCATGGGGATCATTTTCTCCTTCAGAAACTCTTACTCTAACTACTTCTGCATCCACATAGCTGACGATGCCATAGGTACGAGATACGACTACCATCCCTGAATCTCTCGCGGCTTGGGCTTCTAGTCCTGTTCCCACTAAAGGTCTTTCTGGACGTAATAGAGGAACTGCTTGGCGCTGCATGTTAGAACCCATAAGAGCACGGTTGGCATCATCATGTTCCAAGAAAGGAATCATGCTTGTAGCAACAGAAACAATTTGCACAGGGGAAATCGCAACATAATCTACTTCTTGGGGAGTGCAAGTAGAAAATTCTTGACGGTAACGAATGGGAATTGTCTCTCCTAAAATATAACCATCGGCATCTGTGGGAATATCACCAGGAGCTACCCGCAAATCATCCTCTTCGTCAGCGGTTAAATATACCGCATCTTGTCCTCGTAAAACCTTACCATCTTTTACCGGATAGTAAGGGGTAGCAATAAATCCATAGGGAGTGACTTTAGCATAAGTAGCCAAAGACCCGATTAATCCTGCATTAGGCCCTTCAGGAGTTTCTACAGGACAAATTCGACCGTAGTGCGAAGGATGAATATCTCGAACGGCAAATCCAGCTCTTTCTCTGGTTAATCCTCCTGGACCTAAAGCTGACAGACGACGTTTATGGGTTAATTCCGCTAGAGGATTGGTTTGATCCATAAACTGAGACAGCTGAGATGAACCAAAGAATTCCTTGATCGCAGCAACTAAAGGTTTGGGATTTACTAATGCAGCCGGAGTTAGACTATCGGCTTCACTAACAGTCATCCGTTCACGAATAATTCTTTCTAAACGGTTTAAGCCTACTCTAACTTGATTTTGTAATAGTTCTCCAACGGAACGAACTCGACGATTACCTAAATGGTCAATATCATCAGTATTCCCCGAATCAAATTCTAAGCCAATTAGATAGTCGATCGCGGACAAGATATCTGTAGGAGTAAGTACCCGTAGTGTATCGGCTACAGTTAAACGGAGTTTTTTGTTGAGTTTATAGCGGCCCACTTTACCCAAATCGTAGCGTTTGGAGTCAAAGAATCGTGATTCCAACAATTGTTGCCCACCATTGACTGTTGGTGGCTCACCAGGGCGTAACTTACGATAAAGTTCTAGCAAAGCTTCTTCTTCACTAGGATTGCCTTCTTTGTCTAAGGTTTTTTGATAAAAGTCAGGATGACGTAAACCATCCATAATCTCATTATCACTCAAGCCAATCGCCTTCAATAATACTTGAGCTGATAATTTACGAGTTTTATCAATTCTTACCCAAACTAAACCATTCTTGTCAGTCTCAAATTTTAACCATGCTCCTCGGTTAGGAATTAAAGAAGCAGAATAGGTTCTACGACCATTCTTATCGGTTTCTGCTTTGTAATAAACTCCAGGAGAACGCACAATTTGGTTGACAATTACCCGTTCTGCTCCGTTAATAATAAAAGTTCCGCGATCGGTCATCAAGGGAAGATCGCCAATGAAAACTTCCATTTCATTGATTTCCCCCGTCTCTTTATTAATCAGACGAGTCGGAACATACATTTGTACGTTGTAGGTGCTATCTCTCCTTTTAGCTTCGTCTACATGGTACTTGGGCTCTTTGAGACGATAATTTTCACCCAAAAAATGCAACTCATATTTTCCCGTATAGTCGGCGATCGGGGAAAAACTATTGAGCTCATCTATCAAACCTTGTTCTAAGAACCAACGGAAACTAGAACGTTGAATTTCAATCAAGTCTGGCAGCAGAGAATGAGATAGATTTGTCATGAGTATTGTTTTAATTTTGGCTAATGGCTAATGGCTAATGGCTAATTGAGTAATACTCTGTAGTCGTTTCAGTTGATAAATAAAGGTATTTCACTTTCGAAAGTTATCAGCGCTCAAAGATAAGGTTGAGGATATAAGTATAAAATTTCAATTAAGGTTAATGTTAAAAAGTTTGCAGGCATTACTGGTAGTTTGTTTTGCAATAGTTTCCACGCTTACCCCCCTTAAATTTGCTAAGTATTCTGCAACATGAGCAACATATGCTGGCTGATTAGGTCTTTTACCTCTTTTCGGAACAGGGGACAAAAAGGGACAGTCAGTCTCGATAAGTAGACGTTCATCAGGAACTATTTTCGCTGAATCCTGGATTTGCTTAGAATTTTTAAAAGTCACAGTGCCGCTAAAACTAATATAAAAGCCCATATCTAAAAACCAAGAAGTTTCTTTGGGGTTCCCTCCCCAACAATGCATTACTCCTTTAATTTTGCCACCCTCATTAATGAAATCCTCAACTTGCTCTTTTAAACTAGAGGCAGCATCACGACAATGAATAATCACTGGTTTGTCGAGTTCGTGAGCAATTGACAATTGGGTCTGTAATGCCAACTTCTGCTGTTGGTAATTTTCCGCTTTGTAAAAATCTAACCCTATCTCCCCGATCGCCACAACTCGACTATCGGAGCTAGCTAGATTTTTGATTTGTTGGCCAGTGTTTTCGTCCCATTTTTGAGCATCCAAAGGATGTAGGCCAACTGCAAACGACAATTCAGGGAATTTATCTGCTAGAGATTGGATTCCCTGAAATTCACTTGGTTCTACACATGAATGTACTAAATGGACTACCCCTGCTTCTTGCCAACTCTTGCGGAATGAACTTAGATCTCCCTGGAAAACATCAAAGTTGATGTGAACATGGGTATCAATTAATTGCATAAGCTCAGGTATTTATGTATTTTTATTCCTAAATCGAATGCTCTAAGCTGAATATTTAGGAGGAGAAGTGATCGTATGATCCTGAAAACGTCTTTAGGAAGCAGCAGCAGCCACTTTTGCGATCGCTTTAGCCATACGAGATTTTTTCCTAGCACCGTTATTCCTATGGAGAACTTTGCGTTTGACGGCCTTATCAATTTTGCTATAAGCTGCCGACATAGTTTCTTGAACTATTGCCATGTTTTCTGGAGTCGGGTCTGCTGCATAACTATCAACCGCATTTAAGGTTTTTTTCATAAGGCTTCTTAATGCAGATTTATAAGCCTTATTACGCAGTCTATTGCGTTCTGCGATCGCGATTCGTTTAATTGCTGATTTCGAGTTAGCCACAGTTTTTTTTCTACGGAATAATCTTTTTTGTTAATAATTAGGAATTCTATCAATAAATCAGAATTTTTATCATAACAGAATTGGAGATTTTGCGTCAATCAATTTTATTTCTCTTGGTACACTGGCAAATCAAACCAAAAAGTGGTCCCAACTCCAACATCGCTTTCAATATGAACTCGACTATTATGCTTATCAATAATATTTTTAACAATCGACAGCCCTAAACCTGTTCCTTCTAAGGTATGAACCCGGTTTTCTACCCTAAAAAATCTTTCAAAGATAGCTTCTTTGTCTTCTTTGGGAATGCCAATTCCTGTGTCGGCAACTTCAATTCTTACCTGAGCTTTGGTTCCCTCACTAGTTGCTTGGTAGGCACGCAGCGTTATTTGCCCTCCAGAGTTGGTGAATTTGAGAGCATTTCCGACTAAGTTAGTGAATACCTGCAAAAGTAAGTCATAATGACCTAAAACTCGGGGAACAGACTTGTCTATCTCTTTAATCAGTTTAATTCCTTTATCCTTGGCATGTAATTGATGAGTTCTGATAGTTTGCTCTATCGGTTGAATTAAATCTACAGGAGTCAGATTATAGGTCTGAGAAGATTCTAACCGCGATAGATCAAGGACATCATTGACTAAGCGAGTCAATCGATCTGTCTCATGATTTGCTGTATCAAGAAATTCTTTTCTTTGTTCTGGGGAAAGATCTTCTCCATATTCTGACAGGGTTTCAATAAAGGATTTGATATTGAATAAAGGCGTTCTTAATTCATGGGAAACATTACTAATAAACTGACTTTTAGCGTCGTTTAACTCAGCTTCACGAGTAATATCCTGTACGGTAATGGCAATACCTCTAATATGCTCGCGATCGCGATTTCCTGTGGCTGCGCGATCGCGATCTAGAACTTGACTCAGCAGCACCCTAACTGTACGCTTTGTCGGATGATTAAGAGTTATTCGAAATTCATCTCCTAAATAAGTATTATCTTCGTTTGATGAATTTATTACTAAGGGGCAATAATCATCAATATTTGATGCCGTAATATTTTCTTGATTATCCATAACGTAGCTATCAGCCACCATTTGATACAAGGACTTAGTTATCTTCATGGTTAACTCTGAAGGCAAGTGATGCAAAACATTCTGTCTAATCACACTATTATTTTGCCAGCCAAAAATCTCTCTGGCGGTAGTATTAGCTAAGATAATTCTCAAATTGGTATCAATTAAAACCGCCCCATCTGCAATCGTAGAGACCAAGGTTTCTAATTTGGCTTTTTCTGAAGTTAGTTCTTCAATATTCTGCTCTTCGTATTTTTCTAGGCGTTCGGCCATTAGATTAAAACTAGCGATTAATTCCCCTAATTCTCCTCTCAAGGGTAAATCAATTCTTTGCTGAAAATTTTTGGCTGCAATATTTCTCACTCCCACTAAAAGCTCTGTAATTGGTCTAGTGATCATCAAGGCGTTAAAGACATTACCAAGAATCACCATTGCCCAGATGGTTATGAATACTGAGATAGTTACATCACGGGTTAAATTAGAAGAAGCAACTATCGTGGGGTTAGGGTTAATCCCAATGGCAACAACTCCTAGATATTTATTATTTTGATTGAGTGGCACAAAAACATCTGTGACTTCGCCTCCTGGAGTCAAATGCTGACGAATGAAGGGCAATGGACTTTTGGGTTGATAGTCATCTGGTAGTTGAATGCGACGTTCAATGGTTAGCGAATTCTTGACTTGCGCCCGAGAATAGGGAATCCCGAAGAAAATACGCCCTACTTTATCGGCGTACATAATATAGCTAACACTGGAAGTACTCTGAAAAAAACGCCCCGAAAATTGTTCTAAACCCGCAAAGTCTCCTTCTGCAATCATTGGAGCGGCATTCCCCGCAATTAGTAACCCAAGATCATTCCCAAAACGAGTATCGTTAATCCGTGCATCTTCTTGGATTGTATTGACAGCCCAAAATGTCAGACCACTCATGATTAGAGACACTACAAGGGTAGCTGCCGCCATGAGCTTGGTCTGAAGGGTAAACTCTGCCCACCAGCTAGAGATCGCTTCTTTAATTTGGGAGATAATGGTCAAGAATTTGCCTATGCACTTTGATTAGAGACCTTTACAATATTACACATTGCACCTCCAGTTTACCAAGGACTAGTCTAAAGATATTCTTGATTGTTTGAATCTTCACTGATAACTGATAACTGATAACTGTTAACTGTTAAACCGGTGTCCAATGTCTCGACGATAATAGATACCCTCGAAAGTGATTGCTGACATTGCAGGATAAACTGTGGCGATCGCAGATTTAAAATCATCTCCTACCGCAGTGATTCCCAGGACTCTGCCACCACTAGTAACTAATTGTCCATCTTCTAGTTTCGTCCCCGCATGAAAGGCAATAGCATCCTGAATCGATTCTAATCCTGCGATCGCCTTACCTTTTTCATACGCATCGGGATAACCACCAGAAGCGGCAACGACGCAAACAGCAATTCCTGATTTCCATTGCAAAGGCTGTTGGGCTGCTAATTCTTGTTTTGCGCAAGCCAGCATTAATTGCTCAAGGGGAGTATCTAGCAAAGGTAGGACTGCTTGGGTTTCGGGATCGCCAAAACGACAGTTAAATTCGATAACTTTGGGGTCTCCTTGGGGCGTAATTATTAAACCGGCATATAAAACTCCTCGATAGTTAATACCTCGTTGGTTAAAACTATCAATAGTTGGTTGTAATATTTCGGTTTGGATCCGATTCGTAATCTCAGGAGTTACTAAGGGCGCAGGTGCATAAGCCCCCATCCCACCAGTATTTTTGCCCGTATCCCCTTCGCCAATTCTTTTATGATCCTGGGCTGGTAATAGAGGAATAATTGTTTGGCCATCAGTGAGTGCCAGAACAGAAACTTCTTCTCCTGTTAAAAACTCTTCTATTACTAGAGTCTTAAATCCTTGGTTAAATAATTCATCCACTGCCGTGATCGCAGATTTTAAGTTCATTGCAACAATTACTCCTTTCCCTGCTGCTAAGCTATCTGCTTTAACTACTATAGGCGCGCCTTGTTGCTTAATGTAAGCTTTTGCAGCATCTGCATCGGTAAAGGTTTCTGAGTTGGCGGTGGGAATTCCTGCCTTTACCATCAATTCCTTGGCCCAAGATTTACTAGATTCAATTTGAGCTCCAGCCTGAACTGGTCCAAAAACTAAAATATTCTGGGCTTGTAAATAATCAGCAATTCCCAAAGACAACGGAACTTCAGGGCCGACTACTACTAGAGCAATATCATATTCTTGTACTGCTTGAGCAATTCCTGGAAAATCATCTACCGCTAAATCAAGATTCTGACAATTATTCATGGTGACTGTTCCCCCATTGCCAGGAGCACAAAATACTTGCTCAACATTCGGCGATCTCAATAATGTCCAAGCGATCGCATGTTCTCTTCCACCACTTCCTACTACTAATATATTCATTTTACCTAACGACTATGATTTGTAATTGAACTCAACAAAAAAAACGAGGCCCAAAAAGACCTCAAATGAGTAAAATTTATTTTTTATAGGATTGTTTGGCTTATGCTAAACCAGTATTAGTATTTTTTCTACCTGTAGCCAATTCCACTTTAATAATTTTGCCGCCCATTTTCATGATTCTTTGTTGCTCACGAAACCAGTTTTCGTAAGGAACTAATTTAGTAAAGTAGGTATTTTGTAATTCCCGCTGAGTCCGAATTCTAGTTTGGCTGGGGACACAAGCTGTCACTTTAAATAAACGCATATGTTGATTTCTCCTGAATATTAATTTTCAAAAACCAAAATTCGGGAGTCAAAAGTCAATACTAGATCATTAAAACCTTGTTTTTCTTTCGCGCTCGAAAGACTAAGCTCATAAGAACTAGCACTCACTCTGGACATCCCGAATTGGGTGTTTGCCTTAATTGCAAACCATTGATTCTCTAGGATTAAGCAATTAGCTTAGGCCAGAGCAAATATAGTCAAGATAAACGCCCATTTCTTTTCCAGCGGCGTCACCAACTAATCCAGCTGTAACTTCTTTCATTGATTGGATAGCTTGTACTGTAGTCCCAGCAGGAACTCCCAAAGAACTATAAGTTTCTTTTAAGCCATTAAGTACACGCTCATCAAGTATGGAAGGATCTCCAGCTAACATAGCGTAGGTTGCATAGCGTAGATAGTAGTCCATATCGCGAATACAAGCAGCATAGCGACGAGTGGTATACATATTTCCACCAGGACGTGTGCTGTCAGTATATAACAAAGATTTGGCTACAGCATCTCTGACAATTGCAGCAGCATTAGCGCTAATGGCATTAGCAGCACGGACTCTGATTTCTCCAGTTTGGAAATAAGCTTTTAGCTTTTCCATCGCGGAACCATCTAAATACTGACCCTTAACGTCAGCAGAGTTAATAACAGAAGTAATTGCGTCTTGCATAATTTTGTTTCCTTATCTTACTAGGGTCTGAATATCTTTTAGTATCGAAGAAAAATGTGGCATCTCTAGATTACTAAAGGATCTCTAATCCTAGAGTAATCCTCCGATAACATAGTCGAAGTAAGAAGCAGCTTCACCCGCATCTTCTCCAGACATCAAAGAAGAAGCTACATTCTTCATCTCACGAACACCTTGCGCTACAGCGTCAATGGAAGTTCCTAGAGATTTATACATTTCTTTAGCGCCTACTAGTCCAATCTCTTCGATGGGAGTAACATCGCCAGATACGATACCGTAAGTTACAAGTCTTAGGTAGTAATCTAAGTCTCTTAGGCAAGTTGCAGTCATTTCTTCACCGTAAGCATTTCCCCCGGGAGAAACAACGTCAGGACGTTTTTGAAATAAAGCATCTCCTGCTTCTTTGATGATACGCTCGCGGGATTCGGTAAGAACTTGTGCAATACGTAAACGGCTATCACCAGAAGAAACAAATGCTTTAATTCTTTCTAATTCGCCAGGGCTCAAATAGCGAGCTTCAGCATCAGCACTCACGATGGATTTCGTGACAATACTCATAGATGGATTCCTCCAAAAAAAGTTAAATCAGTTTTTCAGAAATTAATTTCCTCTTGAACACAAGAGGATCATACCTTTCGTTATGGGAAAAAAATAGAGCTATCTTAGTCTACTTTACAAGTAGAGTGATACTCCCTAGTATCTCTTGATTTTTATTCTCGAGCTACAGAATAGTATCGCAGCTTGTTAAACCAAGAGTTACAAATATGGTGACTTACTTAATAAAGCTTTACAACAAATTTAATCTCAGCCTAAAGAGCGATCGCATCCCTGAATAACAATAGCAGTAAACGCGATCGCTTTAATCACCAACATTCAATCAGTTAGCAGTTATCAGCTATCAGTTATCAGTTATCAGGTTTCAATTGGAGATTTAACCCCGACTGAGACATACAGCTTAAAGAAGCTAGAGTATTAGACTCAGTAAAAAAATAACTGTTGACTGTTGACTGTTCACTGATAACCCCTAGACATTAAGTTTAGCTGGGGGAAAGCTAGGAACAACAATGTCGTTATTTTGTTTCGTTAAGGTGTTATACAACTTCTCTGTATTGGGGAAATTAGCCGCAGGTAAAGTGGGGAAACGACGATAGGGAACCGTATCTTCACCAAATGCTTGCAGATATTCCATACTCTCTACCAAAGACTCGATAAACGCCCTGATACCCTGAGTTGCCAGAATCTGATTGTATTTTTGAATTTCTCTTTGCGTAAGCGGTGCCCGCCCTAAGAAATGCTTGGTACCCAATTCAATGACTTTTGTATTGGGATAGGGGGCATAAAATTCTTTAAGGTAAAGATCAGAGTAGCCCAATCCTTGAATGAATTCTTTAACCGTAATCTCACCATTGCTGACCCTACTCTGTAAAGAAGTAAATTCTCGCTTGATGGTAAAGGGAGCTAAATCTCTTTCAAAGATTTGTCTGTAGGCTGCATTAATAACATTTTCTACCGCAACTTTGTCATTCAAGTCTGTTAACTTAAATTGCTTAGTCTGGTATCTTTGAACATTAACACCTTGGTTAACTCGGAAATGAACATCAGGTTCGGTACGCATTTCGCTGACAGCACCCAACTCGATGAAACGAGGTGTTATTTTCTTATCAACCTTAACGTTGAAGTCACCTTCGACTACCTTACCAGGTCTGTTAGAGCGTAATTGCAAGCCTCCTGGTGTGAGATAACGTTCATAAGGAACTTTGTCTTCGCCAAATGCCTCGACATATTCTTCACTATCAATAAGAGCGTCAACTAAACCATACAAACCCTGTTTAGAAGCAATATCGAAATAGCGATTCATCTCTTGGCGACCATAGGTAGGGCGACCTAGAAGACGACGGTGAATATATTCGATCGCTTTGACCACATAGTACGGAGTCCAGTAAGTATTCCGAAATACATCAGATTTAGCTAGTATCCGCACAAATTCCCGAACGGTGATTTCTTGGTCGGTCAGTTGAGTTTCCCCTTCCAGCGAGCGCTGCCCTTCATAAACGCTGCGACCAAAAACCTGCTGATAACAGGCATTAATCACAACAGTAGTTGCCGAGAGGCTAGTATCTTCAGTAGTATCATGAATCGAAAACACTCTAGCTCCTAGAGAACCAGGAGTTTGATTCCTGGCCGTCGGATTACTAATTTGGTTATTAACTGCAGGGCCGCGATGAATTAGTAGCCGCTTAGTATCCTTACTAAAGGCTGCAGGAGAAGAACTCGGTTTACGAGTTTCTTTGGGGAAAATTGCCCCAAATCTAATCTCTAAAGGATCATTTCCTGAACCATAAACATGTTGATCTGGTAAAGGTTGCTCATATCCGGCAAATGTAGTTAAAAACTCTGGCAGTTTGCGGAAAGGTGCACTGTAGCTAAAGAGATTCTGCTGCATTCCCCAGTTACGGCATTCTTGGGCTTCCTGTCCTAACCCTCGAATATAAGGAACCGTCTCTTCTCCAAAATAATCTGCATATTCTTGCGAATCAACCAACGCATCAACTAACGCCGCTAATCCACCATCAGAAACAATCGAGAAATAACTCTGTACTTCTTCTCTCGAAGAGGGGCCTCTACCTAGAATATGACGAAATGCTAATTCTAAAGCTCGACTATTAATGAAAGGCTCAAAAAATTGCTTACGATAAATAGGAGTTTTACACAGACGACGGACAAATTCCTTCATCGAAATCGTACAGTTTCTCACCTGGGATTCCAAATAGGAAACAGAGTAACCGTATGCCTTGGTAATATCTCGTTCAAAAATTTGCCTGTAGGCTGCTTTAACTACCGATTGCTTTTCTGATTCAGACAACCCTGGCTTCATGACAAATTTTTGTCTTCGCTCAGCAGCATTAAAATAGCTTTGAGGCAATTGCAACCCTTGCTGATCATTGGAAGGACGTTGGCGTAACTTATCAGAAGGAGTTGCTGATTTGAATTCTGTTAACAAAATATCAAAGTATTGAGTAACAATATCATTGGCTTCCTCATCACGGCGAAAGTAGCGAATTGAAGCTGCTCGCATTTCTTGCAGAGCAACAATTGTTGCATCAGTTGAACAAGCATTTTCAATTACTTCCCGCAATCCTCGAACATTGACGACCAGAATATTAGGATCCCCAGCTACGATCGCGTAGGTGGTGTAGCGCAAAAACCAGGATAAATCCCGCAATGATTTTTGCATATTTCTCGGGCCATATTTATTCACACTAATCGGTCGAAATCCCGGAGGAACCCGACCACTGCTAGTGAAAAAACTGCTAAAAAACCCTCCTTTTTCTTCGCTAACCTCAACATAGGTTGCGATGTCATCGGCACCAACAGCTGCCATTGCCGGCTCCAGTACAGGTGGTCTTTCTAGATAGGTTAGGGGGGAGCCTCCGGTAAAGATCCGATTGGCTGCCCGAGATACGATGAGATCCGAATTATTGGTTAAAACCTGAGCTATTGCTAGTCTCTTGGCTCCTGATTTAAAATAAGATGTTAATTCATTTAGTTCGCCTCGCTCCGGAAAGCGGTCCTGCTGTTCCGCTTGCAATATCGTCGAAACCGCTACAGTTTGATAAAGTTGAGGACGAGCTAATGAACTGCCACCACTTGCCGTTACAGTCATTGGATTTTATGTATGTTTTTACTTTATAGTTCAGCTCTTAGAGTAAAACTTTTCGGGTTACGGTAGGCAATTTATTAAGAAATGTGTAAATTATGGGAATTGTTAAATAATCCAAATATAAGCTGAGGCACAGCCTGTAGTATCAATCCTGTTGGTGGGAAAATTGATAAGCGCCGATCCCCGAAAGCGCGATCGCGAAGCCCAGTAAAATGGGAATGGCATACCAAGGGAATTCGGAAAAAGGTAGATAAGCAGCGGCCCGTAGACCACTACTGGTATAGGTTAAGGGCAAAAGGTAAACTACAGCTTTGAGTAATCCTGGTAAGCTGGCAGGATCAAAAAATGTTCCTCCCAAAAATGACATCGGAACAATCAGAAAATTATTATATAAACCAACAGATTCTAAGGATTTTACTCTCAAGCCAATAATCACCCCTAAACCAGCAAAGACGGCACAGTTCAAGACTAAAAGCAGAATAAACAAAGGATTGAGAAAACTGCTAATTTTTCCTGTAAAGAGAATCGATACCAAAATTACGGAAGAAGCAGTCATCATCCCTCTAACAATGCCGGCGAACATTTTCCCCAGATGTAGAGCCAATGGATGAACAGGGAATAGAAGTAATTCTTCAAAGTTCTTATTAAAAAGACGATCGCCGCAAATCGAAAATGTTGTACCACCAAAGCTAATAGTCATCGAGGAGAGGGCCACCATTCCTGGCAAAATAAACTCTAAATAGCTATCTCCCGCTGTTGGTTGAATCGAGCTATCAATCGTACTGCCCAATCCTAGCCCAAAAGCAAAAATATAGATTAAAGGAGAAATCAGACCTGTAGCAGCAATTTGAGTAAGTCTGGCTCGTAAGTCTAACCATTCCCCCCAAAAAATTGTCACTGTATCTTTGATAATTGTGGCTAACTCTGAAGTCTGACGGGATTTGCTGGTAGATCTGGCGATCGCGGTAAGAGGTTGAGATTTCACGGATAGTTAAGTTACTTATTATTAAGAAACATTACAATCCTACTTGAGTTCAGAGAATAGTAAAAGTGTTCCACCACGGCTAGCCATAAATTTTCTCTTGAACTACTTTTTGATAAAATCGGCGAATTCTCCTTAAAACCCATTCGGGAATTGTCTTGTAGGTTCTGTTCTTGGGATCAAGGCGTTGTATTTTTTCTAGTAGCCGAGTTTCTCGGATATCCACATATCCGTTACCGTAGATAATTCCACCAACTCTTTCGAGTAATTCGTGATAATCCTCTACTTGAGTGTATTGTTCTAAATATTCTTCCAACCAGAGATAACATTCTTTCGGTTGAACTGTTTTTAATTCTGATAATAAGATTTTAATTTCTGGATCTTCAGTAAGTTCTAATTCCTGAGCGCTTCGTCGTAAGTATTTTCTTTCTTCAGCTTGAATGACTCCATCAATCCAAGCAGTGCCAGCAAGAATTTTGAATAGTTTTTTGTTTTTGTGGTTTTGAGCGATCACCATTAGAAGCAGAGGGGCAGAGGAGTTATAGAGATCTAAGCTGCTTTTTGAAGTCTCACCATAAAGAATCCGTCCATATCATACCTATGGGGATACAGTTTCATCCAACCATGGGAAATATCGAAATTATCTATTGATTCAGTAGTAGCCATTGAAATTGACCAATCAGGGTGAGATTCCAAAAATGATTGTACTACCTTTTCATTTTCTTGGGGGTTAATGGTACAGGTTGCATAAACTAAAATTCCTTGTGGTTTAACACAATTTGCGGCAGCCTCAAGAAGTTCTTGTTGTAACAAACTAAGCTGGGCAATTTTCTCCGGCGACTGACGCCAGCGAATATCAGGACGTTTATGGAGCGTGCCTAAGCCCGAACAAGGGACATCTAGGAGTAAGCGATCGCATTCTTGAGGTAACCCAGATAAATCGCGACTGTCTCCTGGGTGAATCTGAATCGATTTCAATTGTAATCGGGCGGCATTGCTCTTAACTTTTTGTAATCTTTTAACTCCGCGATCGCAAGCCCAAATCATTCCGCGATCGCCTATCAATTCGGCAATATGAGTTGTTTTCCCCCCTGGAGCAGCACAAGCATCAATAATCGTTTCTCCTGGTTGAGGATCGAGAAGATGAGTCACTAACTGGGCACTACTATCCTGGATGGTCCACCAGCCCTCACAATATCCTGGTAGTTTTTCAATGGCACCGCTTCCAGTTTTAATTCTCAAGGCTTGGGGAAGATAGGGAATTCGAGAGCTAATCACTCCTACCTCTTGCAATGCCGACTCAACTTCTTCTAAAGATGTTCTTAGAATATTAACTCGTAAATCTATACTGGGAGTCTGATTAAACCAGGTTAATAATTGTTCAGTTTCCTCTAGAGATAATTGTTCTAACCAAGTTTCCACAATCCAATCGGGAAAACTATGGACAATGCCTAAGCGCTGGATAGAATCTCTAGGCAGTTTGAGTAAATCTTCTTTGCTAGCTACTTGCCGAAGATAATTGCGCAATACCCCGTTAACAACTCCTGCGAGTTTATTTAATCCATTAGCCTTTGCCAGTTCTACGCTGGTATGAACAACTGCCGAGTCAGGAATTTGATTGAGATAACGTAGTTGATATAAACCAAGATAGAGAATTATCAGTAATTTAGGTGGTTGTTGCTGAGCCTTTTTTTTTCCGAGATTATCAATTAGGTTGTTCAGCGATCGCTTATGACGAACTACTCCATAGACTAACTGACAAACTAAACTGCGATCTCGTCGATCAATGTTTTGGTTATGTAGAACCCGATCCAAAGCAATATCAGTATAAGCTTGAGCGTATTCAATTTTTAGAAGGGCATTAAAAGCTAATTGACGAGAATTGATCACGAATGCTGGAGACGGATTAGTTTTGCTCATTTATTTCCTAGCTTGTCAGTAATTGCTTTTGCTCAATAGTATGATCTAATCTTTATGAATTTTTCATCAAGAAAATAATCTTAAATTCATGAAAAGTTCATTAAAGATATAGTAAAACCCATTGCAAACACCTATTGGATTGATTAATATACTTATGTAATTATTGGTAATCACTAAGGCATATTAAAAAATGACAGTCAAAAATTTATTAAAACAAGCACAAAATAAATTACAGCAAGGAAACAAACATAAGGAAAAAGGGCAAATTACAGCTTCGATCAAAAGCTATCAAGAAGCAATTAAAATTAAGCCAGATTTTACTCCGCCCTTATTAAAATTAGCAGAAATATATGAAGAGCAAGGTAATTGGACAGAAGCAGAAAAATGCTATCAAAAAGCAATCAGCTTAATGCCAAACAATGCTCAATTACAGATTAAATTGGCAAGATTATTTAAAGCTCAAGATAAAGTATACGGTGCTTTAGCTGCTTACGAGAAAGCAATTAATTCCAAAAAAGATTTACCTATTGAAGTTTATCGAGAATATGGAGATTTGTTATTAAAAGAGCAAGATCCTTTGGCTAAAGCAATTTCAGCTTACCAAAAGGTTGCTCAAAAGCAGAAAAAACTGCCAGCTAGTTTCTATAGCCAATATGCTCGCTGTTTAGAAGCAAAAAATCTTTTACCTCAAGCTGCGAAACTATACAGGAAAGCTATTAAACTTAAACCTAATTTGGCTGCTAATTATTTGAGTTTAGCGAAAATTAATCAGAAACAAGGTCAATTTAACGAAGCGATTGCGCTTTATAAAAAAGCAATTGCGCTCAATCCCAAGAATATGAGCAGTTATCGACAACTGGGAGATACTTTACAACAAAAAGGAAATTTAGATGGTGCGATCAAAAGTTATCACCAAGCGATTGGTCTTGATCCCAAACATCCACAATCCTCTATACTTAATCGCTTAATTGGCGATGCTTTACTAAAAAAAGGTCAGAAAACACAAGCTATGGAATTTTACAAAAAAGCTGCCTAAAATATTAATTAAGGTATGATTATTTTTCTCCGTATAACTACTAGCAATAATTAACTACTATAAGATATTTATTTGTTGAGTATTAGTGATTTCACTGAATATCTTTGGTTAAGATATTTGTTTGTCCTAAAATCCCAAAAAATATTCCATACTAGAGCTAGTTTTCTGTTAGCGGAGGAAAATTTTCTATGCCAGATAAAAGTGATTTAATTGGGAAGGGTGGTCGTCCTCCCGGTGTTAGTACCGGTTTGTCTAAAGCTTCTGGTGGTCGTGGTGGTGTTGGCACCAATTGGAAAGATATTAAATGGACAAAAAATAAGTTAGTCGGAGCAACTATTGCTTTAGGGCTGCCCTATCTGCTCTGCGTAATTATGACTTGGACGATGGGAATGCCTGTCATTAGCTATATTTTGATTGGTGTTGCCATGTTAGTTGGATTCGTCTTTCTGGTTGTCGGTTGGATTGATAGTGACGAATTTTAAAATTGAGCATCACTAGTGCCGCTACGCGGAAGTAATGAGTAATTAGTAATAAGTAATGAGTCTTGATTTCTAGGCTTTTTGATTGTTCCTAACAGTTAGCTTATTTACGCCCTCATCTACTAGTGCCGCAGTGCAGTGTTGAAGTAATTAAGTAATTTAAGTATTGTTGTCATGTCTGATCAAGATTCCCAAGAAAAACAGCAAGACATTAAAAGAATAGATTCGCTAGAAGATCAAAAAAAACTAGCTTTAGCTCTCAAAAAACAGGGCAGCTTAACAGAAGCAGTTACTTATTTGGGTCAAGTTGCGGAATCTACAAGTTTGGTGGCGTCCTCATCTGATTTGGTGGCAACTAGACCAGAATATTCGGCAATCAATACTAGTTCCAAGAGCAATGTAGTACCACAAAGAAAATCTAGCAATTATAAAAGTTTAAAGCTAGCTAATCAAGATAGCTCTCTTGATTTGGTTACTATTATCAATAATTTTCCTGGATTTATTGATCCTTCCCAATGGAGTAGGGAAGCTTTATCGACTGAAGAACAAACAGCAGAAATAGTTCTTCAAAAAGCGATTAACTATCTAGCAGAAAATAAATGGCAAGATGCTTTAAACATTTGTGAGGAAGTTATTGCAAACACTCCGATCGCCTCAGCCTATAAAACCAAGGGTAATATACTCCAAAAAATAGGTAAAATAGACGAATCGATTGGTTGTTATCATCAAGCTTTGGGTATTGCTCCTGAATTTGTCGAGGTTTATGCCAATTTGGGAGGTATCTATGCTCAACAACAACAATGGTCCAAATCTGTGGATGCTTATCAAACGGCAATCCAAATTAACCCCAAGTTTGCGGGGGCCTATCGTAATTTAGCCAAAGTTTGGTACAAGCAGGGTCAGAAAGATAAGGCGATCGCTTGCACTTATCAAGCCTTATCTCTAGAACCAGAGAAGGCTAGCCCGCAAATGCATCACAATATTGGCTTGGAACTATTGCAATTAGGTCAGATTGAAGAGGCTAGTCAATGTTTTGAGCATGCTGTCCAACTAGATCCCAAATTCATCGACGCTTATCAAAAACTGGCAGAAACTTTAGAAGAGCAAGGCAAATGGCAACAGGCAGCTCTTTCCTATCGTCAAGTTTTGGCTTCTAGTCCAGAAGAATCGCAAATTGCTGCTGTATCTTCGGCAAGCCATCAGGAAGCTGAGATTGATCTATTATCTCAGGAGGCTGGGCAAGATAAAATTGCCCAAGCTATTGAAAGATATCGAGCAGCGATCGCGAAAGAACCTGATTCAGCAGAGCATTATGCTAATTTGGGTAGTCTTTATGCTCAAAAGCAACAATGGCAAGAAGCAATTACCGTTTATCAACAAGCAATCAAGGTTGACCCAAATTTTGCGGGAGTATATCGCAATTTAGCTCGGGTTTTAGAAAGGCTAGAAAAGTTTACCGAAGCCAGTAAATATTGGTTTAAAGCCCTTTCTCTAGAACCAGATCGGGCAACAGCCAGTGAGCATTTTCAATTGGGCAATAGTTTACTGCAACAGGGTGATATAACTTCGGCCATAGTTTGTTATCGCCAAACCCTCCGTCTCCAACCAGATTATGCTCCTGCTTATCATCAACTAGGAGAACTTTTACTACAACAAAAACAAACAGAACAAGCGATCGCCTGTTTTCGTAAAGCAGTAGAAAGTAATCCCCAAGATGCTAAATCCTATCAAGCTTTGGGACAGATCTTGGCAGCAGGGGAAGATTGGCAAGCCGCCATTGATTGCTATCAAAAAGCGATCGCCATTGAACCCCAAGCAGCCCGAGTCTATCATTATCTGGGAGATGCCTTTGTTAAACAGGAGTTATGGACCGAGGCAGTACAAAGTTATTCTCAGGCGAGAGAACTCGATAATCAATTTAGTTGGACGCATCATAATTTGGGAGACGCCCTGCTCAAATTAGGCCGTTGGCAAGAAGCGATTGTCGCCTATCGCCAAGGGATTTTATTAAAATCTGACTTTGCTTGGTCATATTACAATCTAGGTGAAGCCCTAAGTAAAGTTGCTGACTGGGAAGAAGCCTATCTAGCTTATCGCCAAGGGCAAGAATTAGATCCCCAATTGCCCAAGATCGAGGAAAAGATTACCCATGCTTTACTCAATCGAATTAAATCAGATTTCAATTCTGCCTATAAATTGTATTTACAAGCGATTAAACGTAGTCCTGAAGATTTGGATAATTACGAAAAAGCTTTATCTATAAGTCCTGGGTCAATGGATTTATATTTAGCTTGGGGTCAAGCTTTAACTAATCAGGATCAAATTGATGAGGCGATCGCCTGTTATGAAAAGGCTCTCAAACTTCAACCAACTTTTGCTGAAGCCCATCGTCAATTAGCCATGCTGCTCGAACAAGTTGGGAATCAAGAAGCAGCAGATCATCGCTATTTAGCGTTAGAAAATGCCCCGCAAGAAAATAAAGTAGAAGCTTACCTGGAATTGGGCAATATATTTTTAGCGCAAAAGCAACCGATTAAAGCAGAGAAATGCTATCGTCAAGCCCTAGGGATTAGCCCTAATTTAGAGGAAGCCATACTATGTTTAGGGAAATTGCTGGTTCGACAGGAAAAATGGCAAGCGGCGAGGGATTTATATCAACAAGCTGTGGCTCAGCATCCCCATAATAGTGATTTTTTATATTATTTAGGAGAAACTCAATATCATCAAGGACAATGGGCACCCGCAATTACTAGCTATCGGGAAGTGATTGCCCTACAACCTAATCGTTGGCAAGCTTATCACCATCAGGGAGATGCTCTGTTAAACCTGGAGCAATTTTCGGCAGCAGTCGATTGTTACCAAAAAGCTTTAGAGATTAATCCAGATTTTGTTTGGTCTTATCATAATTTGGGAACAGCCTTAGCTAAGTTAGAGAGATGGTCAGAGGCGATCGCCTGCTATGACAAGATTAGTGAGTTGGCCCCAGAATTTTGGCAAGAGAATCAAGGAGATTTTGCGATTCAAAGTCAATTAGGAGATATTCTGTTTCAGCAGGAAAAATGGCAAGATGCGATCGCAGTTTATCAGCGGGTTAAGCAAATTAAACCCAATGATTTCTGGACTCATCATAATCTGGGTAAAGCTTATTACAGTTTGGAACAATGGGACAAGGCGATCGCGCCATTTCAAACTGCCGCCCGACTTAATCCTAAATGTGCTTGGTCTCGGTATTATCTAGGAGAAATCTACGCTCACCAAGACAAATGGGATTTGGCCGTCGCCTCTTATCGCGAAAGTTTAGCTATTTCTACGGAGATCGCTGAAGTTGAAAACAAGCTTAGTCATGCTCTGCATCAGCAAGCCAAGTCTAATATTGCCGATGCTAGCCAATATTATCGTTCTCAAGTCGCCAAGAATCCCGACGATATTACCAGCTATCGTAAATTACTAGAAATTACCCAGAACGATCCGACTGTCTATTGCGGTTTGGCACATGCTTTAGCTACTGCCGATAAAATTCATGAGGCGAGTATTTACTATCATAAAGCGATCGAAATTAAGCCCGATTATGACGAAGCTTTTCTCCAGTTAGGAGAGATTTTAATTCGCCAAAATCGTTGGCAAGAAGCGATTGATAACTATTATCATGCCTTAGAAGAAAATCCCCAAAATGAAAAAATTCTTGTTAACCTGGGAGCAGCATTCCTGGAAACTGGCCGTTTTAAAGAAGCGATGGAAGTCTATAAACAAGCAATTATTCTTAACCCCAATAATCCTATTTTAAGTTACAGAATAGGTGATGTTTTTGCTCGCCAAGGAGAAACGGCCCAAGCTAGTGAATACTATCGTCGTGCAGTTCAATTAGAAACGACAAATATCCCTTTAGAAACAAATAATTTAGAAAGTCAACAGTCAAAAGCCCTAAAGGATACCGCGACCCATTTCAAAAGTGATTTATAACCTTATTACTTATTACTCATTACTTATTACTTATTACTTAATCTCTCATTTATGTTTAAAAAAATTACCCACGAGCAGTTAAATGCCGAAGAAGTTAAAAATCGTCTCCTTGCTTATACCTCTGTTAATGCCGCCGAAGAACAGGTTGATGATAGTTATTGGTATGGCAATATTTCTACCTATACTTTAAATTTGCGCCTGTCAGGGATTTTTCGAGAAAAACAATTTACTGATGTGATTTCTAGTAATGTCGATACGACTCTAAATATTGGTAAATATGTTTACCTAGAAGATGAAGTTTTTGTCAGAGAAACTCAACATTTAGATCATCTCAATTTTGTCAAACAACTCTATCAAGCCTTCTTAAGAAGAGGTGCTGATACAGGAGGTTTAAATGGCAATATTAGACAATTAAATAATGGTACAGTCCGAGAAGATTTAGTCAAAGGAATTCGTGCCTCGGGAGAAGCTGATGGAGTCTTTTTAAGAGTTATCGATTGCTTAGACGATGAAACCTTTATTGATATTGCCCATCGTGTCTATCTCAACCAGGAGAATCGTCAACTAAGACGTAAAGAAGATTTAACCGCATTGAAAAAAGGCTCATCTCGTGAGGAAGTCTTTGTCCAATTAAAACAATTTCAGCAATTACAAACTGCATTGAAAAATCTTCAAGGCGACTTTTACCAAGAAGATCAAGAGTTTTTAAGCAAAACTCAGCATTTGGATGATGAAGATTATGCCAAAACTCTATATCTAACTTTTCTAAAAAGGGCAGCTGACTCTGGAGGATTGAACTCTTGTCTGCAAAAGATTGCCCATGGTGCATCTCGCCAAGACCTGCTTTATAGCTTAAGAACCTGCGAAGAAGCTGCTAACGTTTTTGTCGATCAGCTAACACGTGGTTTAGATAATCCAACTTTTGTTGAAGTTGCCTATCTAGCCTTTCGCAAACAAAAGCTAACTCCGAAGCAAAAAGCCCAAGCAATACAAATTCTTGAATCAGGGCAGAATCGTCAAAAAATTCTCAGAAATTTTGGCAAATCGCAAGTAGCAAAAAAACCAAAAGCAACACCCCAAAAAGTAAAAACTCAAACATTTAGTTCAAATCTCTCTCCCCTAGAAAGAATTACCCAAGAGCTACAA
This sequence comes from Cyanobacteria bacterium P01_F01_bin.143, assembly GCA_039190385.1. Classification (GTDB taxonomy): domain Bacteria; phylum Cyanobacteriota; class Cyanobacteriia; order Cyanobacteriales; family Xenococcaceae; genus Xenococcus. The sequence goes on from JBCCYD010000004.1 coordinate 40,239, forward strand.
GATGATTTCTATCAAGAAGATCGGGTATTTCTGGAAAATACTCAGCAATTAAGTGATCAAGAATTCGTGAAAAAGCTTTATCTTACTTTCTTCAAAAGGGAAGCTGATGCTCAAGGTCTAGAAACTCATATTCAACAATTAAATGATCAAGTATCTCGCTGGGACATTC
>JBCCYD010000005.1:0-39548 GCA_039190385.1 Cyanobacteria bacterium P01_F01_bin.143
AAGATTTAATTTTTTGTTCAATTGATTCAATTTTCTTCTGTTGTGTCGCGATCGTGTTTGATTATTTCTAGTCACTATAAGAATAAATTTCTGAATTCATCGTGCATTATCCCTTATAACTAATAAGGTCAATTAATTGCTATGTAGGAATGAATTATCAAGATCCGCTAAAAGACGGAAAAAGTAGAATCGAGCTCATAAATTCGATGGGAAATGACTTGAGCATCGTTAATGATGCGAGAGCTTCTTTTGACAAGACTTCTGAAAAATTAAATGACAAAGATATTAAACTAATCAATTATTTAATCAAACATGAACATACATCACCTTTTAGAGGCGTTGTTTTTAAATTCAAAATTAAAGCGCCTTTGTATATATGTAGGCAATGGTGGAAACATGTGATAGCCAGTAATCACAATGATGAACAATTGGGCTGGAATGAAAAAAGTTTTCGTTATGTCGCGATCGATGACAGTAATGAATTCTATATTCCACCAACTTTTAGAAAACAAGCAAAAAGCAATAAACAAGCCACATCTGGCGAACTCGAAGAAAGTAAAAACTTAGAGGCGATCGCGATTTATGAACAACAATGTCAAGCAAGCTTCCAAGCCTATTCTCAATTATTAGATTTAGGTGTGGGGCGAGAACAAGCTAGAGGCGTATTAATTCCCTCTGTCTATACCTCTTGGGTATGGACTGTTTCTCTGCAAGCTTTATTGCATTTCATTAGCTTACGTCGTGGTGCTGGAGCTCAAAGTGAAATTGGGGCTTATGCTCAAGCAATTACCGAACTAATAGAACCTATAGTTCCTGTCGCGATCGCGGCTTGGTCAGCTCTCGAGTAAAGATTAATCCACCCGTAACCAAATTAATTCTGTTACCTGTTTAAGGCAAAACAGAATTTTTTTTATCTCTCTTCTATACTTTGACTTGGTTGTCACCCCGTGAGGAGAATCCCAATAATTGAAGGCCATAGTTAACAAAAATCAAGATAAATTAGTAAAAATAGCTTAATAATTAAAATGGACAAAAAAAAGAGGGATTCAATCCCTCTTGATCTTTTATGGTATTAAGAATTACTCAGATTAAAATTTACTCATCTACGGCACCAGCCATCTCCACTTCTGGTTGTGCTTCAGAGTCTACAGTAGGTTCTTCTGCCACCGTTTCTTCGGGAGTAGCTTCGACTTCCTCTGTCGCAGCAGGAGCTTCGACTTCCTCTGTCGCAGCAGAAACTTCAGGTTCCTCTGTTGCAGCAGGAGCATCCATTTCTTCAAGAGTTAAACCTTGAGCTTCTGCGAGTAGTTTTCTGCGGTATTTCTCTGCCATTTCTTCAGCCTTTTCAAAGACTAGCTCGCGGTTTTTGAGCATATCACCTGATTCTGGCTCTAATTGCTTAGTAGATAGAGAAATCCGACCTCGCTCAGCATCTAAGTCGATGATCATAACTTTTAACTCATCATTAACATTAAATACACTATGAGGAGTATCAATATGATCGTGAGATATTTCTGAGATATGAAGTAGTCCACTAACTCCACCGATATCGATGAAGGCACCGTAAGGCTTGATTCCTCGAACGGAACCAACCACAACTTGGCCAACTTCTAAACCATTCATCTTTCGTTCTACCAAAGCACGACGATGGCTTAGGACAAGACGATTGCGTTCTTCATCTACTTCTAAAAACTTCAGAGGTAAATCTTCACCCACTAAATCTTCTTTAGCTTCTCTGGCACTAATATGAGAGCCAGGAATAAAACCACGCAGACCTTCAATTCTAACTAATGCTCCACCACGATTGGTAGCAAAAACATTAGAGCGGACTGTCGCATCTTCCTGTTGTAGCTGTCTAACCCGCTCCCAAGCACGCATATATTCAATACGTCGAATAGAAAGAGTTAACTGCCCATCTTCATTTTCATCAGTGAGAATAAAAAATTCTCTAGTTTCGTTGGCTTGTAAGACTTCTACGGGATCATCAACTCGATTGATGGACATTTCCTGGATCGGGATATAGGCTGCCGTTTTGGCACCGATGTCAATCAGAGCCCCCCTTGGTTCCATGCTAAATACTGTTCCTGCCACCACATCACCAGGACTGAAATGGTAGTCGTATTTATCGAGTAATGCGGCGAAATCTTCGTGAGTGAAACCAATATCCTTTGTACTACTTGCTTGCTGATTGACCATGTGCTTTCTTTTTCCTTGTTTTTTATATCTCCTTGGTTAACGTGCCTCCTAAATTGATGTACACTATCAATGAAAGATTGTGTAGTCTACACCCGCATCCATTGATTTGCGATCTCACTAAGTCGGTGAAAGTTCCATTATTTGATGGTGTAATTTCTCCAATCAAAGGCGAGGCGCTGCGCGATCGCGCTAGCAATTTTACTGCTATTAATAATGTAATAGCGGCTATAATTACCACGCTTTTAGGGTCGTTTTGCTTTAGAGCAATAATCCATTAGAATATTGTAGCTTCTTATGGAGGCTACATAGATTAAATTTTACAATTTTTCTCGACAATTCTCGGAATTATATTTATTTATCCTAAAGTTAAATAATGAAAAAAGCCCTAAAAATTATTGGGGAAGATAGTCTGTTATAACGGTTGAAGAACTTGAAGGTTTAGCTTGTTGCCAAGGCTCGCTTTCTTGATCGTGAGGAATTTCCCAAGTTGGTTTCTGAAGCTGGTTTAGAGTCTCAATAAAGTCTTTAATTCCCTGAAATTTACGGTAAACTGAGGCAAAACGAACATAGGCCACCTCATTCTCATGGCACAAATGTTTGAGGACTAACTCTCCGATTTCATCAGTAGAAAATTCCCGAGAAATACTATTTTGTAATTGGGCCTCTATCTCATCAACAATCGTTTCAACTTTTTGGGGTGTGACTACAGTTTTTTCACAAGCTCGCATAATTCCCCGCAGTAACTTGGAACGTTCAAAGGGTTCTTGGCGACCATCTTTTTTAATAATAGTAATGGGAACGAATTCAATCCGCTCATAGGTAGTGAAACGACGCTTACAATTCAAGCATTCTCTTCGTCTACGGATACTTTGTTTCCCTTCTGTAGAGCGCGATTCCAAAACTCGGCTTTCTTTATGCTGACAACTAGGACACAACATGATAATACATAAAAAACAAAATAAAAACAGCTATGATAACTTATTTTAACTTAGGAAAAGTAATTAATTATAAAAACGACAAAACTGAGCCATTTGTTATATCCTAATCTGTCATATACAGAAAAGATCTAAAAACGACCCAGAATTGAAAAGAAACTTAAAATATTCAACTGCTATTCAGTCATCTATTCATCAATGCGGGGAGGCTCACGAAAAGCTATGGCAAAGAATAATACTGCCAAAGACATAGCTAGAACCAGGATATAAGCAACGCTTTCCATAATGGGATATTCCTAATTTTTTCTTTACTATTTACATATTACCAAGAAAAGAATCTTGAATTATAAGAATATAGGATGAGGGATAAAGATCGTAAAATAGATCCTCATCCTTCATTCCTTCAATTCTAGATAGCTTCTTTACGACGACGAGTAGATTTATCACCTACTTTCGCATAGAAACCCCACTCTACTTGTTGTTCTTCTAGTTCTGGGTCAACACCAGCAAATACGTCTCGATATAAAGTACGAGAACCATGCCAAATATGACCAAAGAAAAACAGGAGAGCAAAACAAGCATGTCCGAAGGTAAACCAACCTCTAGGACTGGTATGAAATACCCCGTCAGAATTTAAAGTTTCGAGATCAAAATCGAAAGCTTCTCCAAGTTGCAAACGACGAGCATATTTTTTAACGGATACGGGATCTTCAAAAGTTTGTCCGTCTAAAGCCCCACCGTAGAAACTAACGGTTACGCCAGTTTGTTCGATACTATATCTGGATTCTGCACGACGGAAAGGAATATCCGCACGAACAATTCCATCAGCATCAGATAAGACAACAGGGAAGTTTTCAAAGAAGTTAGGTATTCGGCGGACAAATAATTCTCTACCTTCACTATCTGTAAATACAGCATGACCTAACCATTCTTGGGCAATCCCATCACCACTATCCATAGAACCAGTACGGAATAGACCACCTTTTGCGGGGCTATTGCCAACATAGTCGTAGAAAGCTAGTTTCTCAGGAATCGCCGACCAAGCTTCGGATAAAGATTTACCATTAGCAAGATCAGTTTCTACACGACGTTGAATCTCTTGCTGGAAATAGCCTTGATCCCATTGATAACGAGTTGGGCCAAACAGTTCTATTGGAGTAGTGGCGTTACCATACCACATAGTTCCTGTAACAACGAAAGCGGCAAAGAATACTGCTGCAATACTACTAGAAAGTACTGTTTCGATGTTACCCATCCGTAGAGCTTTGTAGAGCCTTTCAGGAGGACGAACACTCAGGTGAAATAGACCAGCAATGATACCCACAACTCCAGCTGCAATATGGTGAGCTACCACTCCGCCAGGGTTAAAAGGATTAAATCCTGACGGTCCCCATTCTGGCGCTACAGCTTCGATATGACCTGTTAGGCCATAGCCGTCGGAAACCCACATTCCAGGACCCCAAAGACCAGTGAGGTGGAATGCCCCAAAACCGAAACAAAGCAGACCAGAAAGGAAAAGATGAATTCCAAACATTTTAGGTAAGTCAAGGGCTGGCTTACCAGTACGAGGATCAACGAATAATTCTAAATCCCAGAAAACCCAATGCCATACTGCGGCCAGGAATAACATTCCTGAAAGAATAATGTGAGCGATCGCTACGCCTTCAAAAGACCAGAAGCCAGGATCTACACCGGTTTCACCAGTAACACTCCAGCCACCCCAGGAACCAGTAACCCCTAGACGTGCCATGAAAGGTAGTACATACATACCTTGACGCCACATAGGATTTAAAACTGCATCGCTGGGATCAAAAGTTGCTAGCTCAAACAGAGCCATAGATCCTGCCCAACCTGCTACTAGGGCAGTGTGCATCAAATGCACTGAAATCAGTCGTCCCGGGTCGTTGAGTACGACCGTGTGAACTCTATACCAAGGTAGTCCCATTGACTACGCTCCTCCTACTTGAGTAATTTATTTACTTAGGGCATGTCATCAATTAGAAAAAAAGTCATTTTTCACCCATTTTGCGACCTACTTTGTCGAAAAATAACCTCCGTAGCTCTGCTATGCAGAACATTTTTCTCCTTGTCTCTCGCTAAAATGACTTGAAAAATGCTCTCTCCCTCCAATTGACGACATGCCCTGGACTTTATTGTATTTTTTTTGTCTTGCACTCTTGACGAGTTAGACCTATTCTAGGATGCCTTTAATTTCCTATTTATCTAAAGAAGTGTAACTATTGTTAGAACCTATTGCAAGAGTTTACTATTTTTATCTAACAATCGTTAAAAAATATTACAAAATTATATTACCAGCAAACTACTAACAGTAAATAGTTACTATTTAAGTAGTACTGGTCTTTTCTTGCTTGATTATTTGTTCGGCTTCTTGGAGTAGGTTAATGACTTGTTCTGGACTAATGAGTCGTTTTAAGACTACTTGTCCGATAGCAGAATGTTCGCTGACTACGGGCTTTACTTCCAACATAATGACCGCATCTTCTACTTCATAGAGCCATAAAGTTTCCTTGTTTTGGATGATGCCATAATTGAGGGGTTTAATTTCTGGAGCTCGTCTCCAAGTAGCTCGATTCCAAAGTCCACCGAATTCCCAGACTCTTCCATAGGTCCATCCTTCCGAGAGAAAAAAATACTTCACTGTTTACTGATTAATCGTTTACTCTTTGTCTATAAGTTACCAGTTCCACATTACAGGGTTATTGTCCAGGTGAGCTGTTACTTGCTGACCAATCTGAGAAATTTTGGTAATTTCTTCGGGAGAAAGTTTAACTTCTGTAGCTTGAGAGTTACTGACCGCCTGCTCGGCATTTCGTACTCCCGCGATCGCATTTGTCTGAGGTTGGGCAATTAACCAAGCTAAAGAAAGTTGCGCCAGATTGCAATTATTCTCTTGAGCGATCGGACGCAGTTCACTTAAAGCTTTTTGCGCTCTTTGAGCATTTTCCCCATTAAAGAGTTTGTTTTTACTGCGATGATCTCCTGGGGCAAATTGATGATCTAAGCCAAATTTGCCGGTCAGCAATCCTTGAGCCAGAGAAGAATAGGCCAGAATAGAAATTTGGTTCTCAATACAATAGGGCATAGCATCGGTTTCTACCTGTCGCCAAAAGAGGGAATAGGGCGGTTGTAGACTTTCTATTCTGCCGTATTTAGAGGCTTCTTCTAATTGATCACGGGAGAAATTGGAGACGCCGATCGCTCTGATTTTGCCTTGTTCTTGAAGTTTGAGTAAGGCATTCATCGTCTCTTCTATAGGAACAATCTCGCTGTTAAAAGAGCCAGAAGGCCAATGAATTTGGTAGAGATCTATATAGTCAGTGTTTAGGTTAGTTAACGATTCTTCACAGGATTCGATGACTTGATCATATTTTAGGTGATCGGCAAATACTTTAGTCGCATAAACGACTTTATCCCGAACATCACCCAGGGCTTGAGCGACAATTTGCTCGGAATGACCTTTGCCATAAACGATCGCCGTATCTACGGTAGTAATTCCTGCTTCATAGGCATCGCGAATTGCTTTGATGGTTTCTTGATCATCAATATCTGTCCACATGGCTTTTCCTGCCTGCCAAGTTCCTGTGATAATTGGAGTAATTTGAATTTCAGTTTTTCCTAGTTGCCGTGTTTCCATATTGATTTCTCTCTAAATCTAGAATTTAATCAGCTTAATAACATAAAACCGCTATTGACAGCGAGCTCTCTCATGACAATAGTGGGTATTCTGGTTACTATATATGCGGTAGTAGTAATTAACCCAAAAATTATGTTTGGCAAACCTTCTCGCGAAACAACAAAGTCAGAGATCCCGACTGTACCAGAAGTTGAACTTGATTCCGATCTCAATTTAAAAAGTGATTTCTCCCCAAATCTACCCCTTTCTGAGTCTTTACCAGAAGTATCTGCACCAGAATCACCAGAAGTAGCTAATTCAGAATTAGTCAATAATGTAGAAAAAATTAGTCGGATTGTTTCTCCCTATTTTATTGTAGTTGTTGGTTTGTCTCTCTATGAAGACAACTTTTTGATTGGAAGTATTCTCATTATTCTGGGGATTTTATCTTTGTTCAAAGTTTCTCTTCAAGATGTTGCTAGTGCCTTTAACTCTGTGAAAAACTTTCTGGGATTAGGAGATAATTGACCATTTTTCCAAGGCTAAGTTGATTCTTGCTTTAACCACTAGTTCTGTTTCTTGGGCAAGTATTTCTTGGAATTTATTAGCGATCGCGGAAAGAAATTTTTCTGGACATTTATCGCCTAAAGAATGCAAACCTGCGATCGCAGCATAACGAACAATCCATTCACCATCCTCTGTTGCCAAAAACAAAGTTTTCAACACTTCATCTTGGGCCGCAGCAACTTTTTCTGATGACATTTTTGCCCAGTTAATAATTCCTAATCCCCTCGCAGCAGCGCGACGAACACTTTGGGAAAAATCGGTAACCGCAGCTTTCAACAACAAATCTAAAGCCGCAGGATCACCAATGCCTGCAAAAGCTCGAATCGTCCAAGCTCTGGCTCCATAATTGTAAGTATCTAGAGTTTCTAATAACTGGGGAACAGCAGGTTCTCCAATCTTAATTAATCCTTCTACTGCGGCAACTGCTGCCCCTGGATTATTAAAGCCGAGAACTTCAATTAAAGTAGGAATTGCCATTTCCGATTTGGCATCAGCTAAATTTTCTACTGCGTCTAATAAACCATCAGCAGAATCAGCTTTATTTACTTCTTCAATAAGTTTTTCAATATTAGTCATTTAATGAGTAATGAGTAATGAGTGTCTTACATGGTTGTGCAAGGTCGGGAAACCCGACCGCACCCCACGCGCAATAAGTAATGAGTTTTTTATCGTTATAAAAGAGCATCCATGAAATTCATTATTTGAATACTGTCGGTCGTTAGCTTAGTAAAATTTGTATCGAGATTTTTTTCTAGTAAACCTTTGAGGGCGATTAACTTCATGCTGTTTTCGGCTAAGGTATCCGCGATCGCAGCTCCTGCGGGTAAATAGCCTACCGCAGCTAAATCCATTAAAGCAGAACGACGTAGTTGTAAATCATCTCCTGAAAGAGCCTGAATTAAAATATTTCCATATTGATTTTCCTGCGTTAATTGATACATTGCCCTAGCAGCAGCATATTTAACTTTCTCCACAGGATGTTCGATAAAAGGCTGAATAGAAGCGATCGCCTCTGTGGCATTCAAAGTTCCTAAAGCTTCAATAATTGCCTCATAAGGCTCTACTAAATGGGGTTTACCTGGAACAAATTGTGCCTTGGCAACTCCGCCTTCGAGTAATTTGAGCAAATGGGGAACACAACTGGGATCGTCTAAAGTTTCTAAAGACTGAGCTGCCGCTTCACGAACATAAAAATCAGGAAAGGCTAAACAACGAATCAATGCTGGAACTGCCTTTTTATTGCCTAACTTCCCTAAAGCTCTAGCAGAATTACGACGCAAAGGATATCCCCCATCAGGAGCACGATCTGATTCATCTTCCAAGGCCACTAATAACAGATCAACCGCCTCGGGCTCCTGCACCCGAAATTTGCCTAACCACCAAGCAGCATAGTAACGTAAGCCCAAATCTTCTGTTTGCCTGAGATTGGTCAAAGCTTGCTCCAAAGTCAACTGTTCTGCTGCGGGAGATTCTACAAATCTTTCTTCATTTTTCATCCTTCTTCTCTCATCTTTTGACATAACAATACCCAGAAAAGTAAACAAACACTATCCTGATGCACAGTATTCGCATACCTCTCTGGGCAATGCTTTTAACAACTTACATAATATAGTTGTTAACAAAAAAGTTTATTGAAACTTGATTATCTATCTAGCTAAGAGCATTAATTGCATAATCGAAGTAGTTATTGGCTTCGGTAGCAGCTTGACCACTCAAACCATGATTCGCTTTGATATATTTAAGAGCTTCAATATACCAGCTAGGAGATAGTTCGTAAGCACGGTTAATTTCATCTAAACCAGCTACCAGATACTCATCCATAGGACCAGTACCACCAGCAATTAGGCAGTAAGTTACCATACGAAGATAGTAACCAATGTCACGAGTACATTTTGCTTTACCTTCGGGAGTAGAAGCATAAGTAGGACCAGGAGTGGTAGTGGTGAAGGGGAATTTCGCGTAAACAGCGTTAGCCGCACCATTAGTAAGACTTGAAGCATTACCCGTTAAGGATTTAGCAGCTTCTAATGCAGCATTAGCACGCTGAAAACGACCAAAAGCAGTTTGGATTTCAGTGTTACTTAAGAAACGTCCTTGGGAGTCAGCAGCCGAAACTGCTTCGGTTAGAGGAGTTTTCATAATCTAGGTATCTCCTGATGATTTTTCTAAGTTTTCCAAAAAAATTTAAAATGTTAGACTCGTTTAGCTTGTGTAAAACAAGTCATAAACATAACTAAGCAACTGCAGCAGCAGCACGATCAAAATAACCGGCAATCTCGGAAGCTAAAGCAGTACAATCACCATTAGTGATGCCGTTAGTGTCATTGACAACTGCTAATGCCGCGTCTTTCATTTTTTGTACGCCGTTAGCTACAGATACGCCAGGAGTACCTAAAGCAAGATAAGTTTCACGCAAACCGTTAAGGCAACGATCTTCTAGGACGCTAGCATCGCCAGTGAAAATAGAATAGCTAATATAACGCAAGATGATTTCCATATCACGCAAGCAAGCTGCATTACGACGGCTAGTGTAAGCATTACCACCAGGAGCTATTAATGCGGGTTGCTCGGCAAACAAAGCACGAGCTGCATTAGTAACGATCGCAGAAGCATTACTAGTAATGCGGTTAACTGCGTCCATGCGTTTGTTGCTTTCAGCAACCATGGCTCCTAGAGCGTCGATTTGATCAGTGGAGAGGTATTCACCACGAGCATCTGCTTGGGATACTACTCTAGTAAATGCGTCGAACATTTAATTTATCTCCTACTCGATGTAAATGAGTTTATTTGTACTTCAAAAAGAAATTGTAACAAGAACCATAATCAGCCTATGACTGTTAGGTTTTTTGAGGTGGACTTTCAACCTCTTGAGAGCTTTTCTTATTTTCCTTGCTTAAAGTAATATTTGTTAAGCTTTTGTAGAAAACTTTACAATCAGCGAGACAACCTGGGAAAACGTTCTTTTTATAAAGAATCGCTTTGGATTTTCTCGACTTGTATTTACCCCTCAGATAACTTTTATACAATGGCGTCGAGCCATTATTTGTTACAACTTATTAATTTTTAACAAGGTTTGCTGAATCTGTTGATTATAACTATAGTTTTAAAGCTATAGGCTGATTAAGTTGAAGGCCGATAACGCGATCGCCAAAAATCCGATACCAAGAGCTGTGGCACCCATAATAGCTATAAACTTGCCAATCAACATAACTGGGCCAGGTGGATAGTAAGGGGACTTACTCAAACCACCATGTTGGAAATACCCCATATCCTCCAATTTGGTACGATAATAGACACCATAACGAGGCATTCTGGCAAAGGGTAAATCTCCTTTGGTTCTTTGAGGTATCACACGTCTTCTTTGATAGGGAACAATATCATCACCAAAATTATCAAGATATTCTTCACTACCTAAAAGTGCGTCAATAAAGCCTTCTAACCCTTTGGTTGCTAGGACAATTGACCAAGCTAATTTTTCTTTATCGTCGTAAACATCTCTCCCTAAAACCCGTTGCACGCACATTTGAGAAAACCGGTAGTTATTATTGGTCTCGTAATTGCGTTCACGGAAATTTGGAGAAAGAACTAATCCTCGAATAAATTCTCGGACAGTTATTTGATGAGCTTTGAGCTGAGACTCTAGAGCTATTTGACGATTACTCACAAGCAATTGCTGCTCGTTAAAAATCTGCCGATAAGCCGACCAGATTACTTCATTCTTTTCCGAGTCGGAGAGAATGTTTTCTGTGGTATAAATTTTGGGTTGCTCTTCTCCGGAAACTTCGTAACCAGCAACACGCTGATTTTGTGACGAAAGAGGATAGTCGAGCAAGGGAATAGTCATTGTCACCCTCCATTATTTGAGTTCTAGAAGCAGCATTTCAAGTTTTGCAACATTCAAATAGCTCCTAGCAGTCTAGTTTTTATTGGCGAAAAAACTCTACTTCAATGACATTAGATGATTAAGGAATCATGGCGTTAGCTATCGTGCAATTCTGTAATATATATCAATAATTTCTTAACATTTGGCAACAGTCTAAGTAAGAATACCTAAAAATGTCAGGAAAAGCCAACAATTGGCAAAAAATTGTTAATTGCTAATTGCTAATTGCTAGAAAAACTGATGACTGATAACTGCTAACTGTTAACTGATTGCGCCCAGACACGTGTTGGTAAGCCCCAAATATAGATAAATCCTTCGGCTGCTTTATGGTCAAATTGATCATCTGCGCCGTAGGTTGCCAAGTCAGGAGTGTAGATAGAATTATCAGAACGACGACCGACGATTACGGCATTGCCTTTAAATAATTTGAGGCGGATAGTTCCGGTTACTCTTTCTTGGGTTTGAGTAATGAAAGCATCTAGTGCTTGTCTGAGAGGACTGTACCATAGACCTTGATAAATTAATTGACTGTAGGTTTGCTCAATTCCTAGTTTGTATTGAGTAATATCTGCGGTAAGAGTAAGACTTTCGAGATCGCGGTGGGCTTGAATGAGCACCAACAAGGCAGGCGTTTCGTAGATTTCCCGTGATTTAATGCCGACGACACGATTTTCAATCATGTCAATACGACCAATGCCATGTTTGCCAACGATCGCGTTTAATTGAGAAATGAGAGCAACAGGTTCCATGGCATCGCCATTGAGACTGACGGGAATGCCTTGTTCAAAACCAATTTCGAGATATTCTGGTTCATCTGGCGTATCCGCGATCGCTCTAGTCATTTCATAGACTTCCTCCGGTGGCTCAGTCATCGGATCTTCCAAGGGGCCAGCTTCCACACTTCGACCGAGCAAATTTTTATCAATACTATAGGGAGAAGATTTTTTCACAGGAGATTCGATACCAAATTTTTCTCCATAGGAAATAGCTTCTTCACGGCTCATGCCCCATTCCCTAGCGGGAGCTAAAACTTTGAGATTAGGATTTAAGGCCATAATCCCGACATCAAAACGGACTTGATCGTTACCTTTGCCTGTACAACCATGAGCTACGGCATCAGCGCCATATTTTTCGGCGGCATCGACTAATAGTTTGGCAATGAGAGGGCGTGCTAAAGCGGTAGAAAGAGGATAGCGATTTTCGTATAGAGTATTGGCACAAATAGCGCGAAAAGCATAATCTTTAACGAAAGTTTCCGTGGCATCTTCGACTAAAGATTCAGCTGCACCACATCTTAAAGCTTTCTCTTGAATCGGTTTTAATTCTTCTCCCTGTCCTAAATCTGCTGCTAGGGTAATAACTTCTTCAACTCCCCATTCGTTCATTAGGTAAGGAATGCATACTGAAGTGTCGACTCCACCTGAATATGCTAAAACAACCTTTTTTGCACGTCCCATATTAGTAATCTTAGTAATTTTAGTTAGTGAAAATGACCAGAAGGTTATTGTAGCGGATCGCAAGTACAGAAGAAAGAATCAATAATTCAGGTTCATCTGGTTTGTTATGGGATGCTGACGGGCTGGATTTGGTGAACCTCTTGCGCGATCACCTGTGCTGCATCCCAGAGATCTACTGCCTGTTGTGCATTCAACCAAAACTCTGGGGAATTTCCGAAAAAGCGTGCCAGTCGCAAAGCCATTTCTGGACTCACAGCTCTACGTTCGCGCAGCAGCTCATTGATTGATTGCCGTGAAACTCCTATCGCTTCGGCTAAGCTTGAGACAGTCAATTCATAATCGGGCAAGAAATCCTCACGCAGCATCTCACCTGGGTGAGTTGGTCTCCTCTTGATACCTGTGTTTTGAATGCTCATCTACTTCACCTTACTTTAATGGTGATCATACCAATTTAAACTTAAGATGCGAAATGTGTTACATGTAAGGGCGAACGGCCGTTCGCCCCTACCAATAGGATATGTTATGAACATAATTTAATCGCGATCGCATTCTGTCTCTCAGCATCCAAGCTCCTTAAATGTTCAATAGATTGTTCTAGAAGCTCAGCTTTGGTATTTATTCTCAGTTATTTTATCTTCAGTCATTTTCTTTTATATCCTGATACATCTATAACGCTTATATATTTAGGATGAGAAATAACCTGTGATGCATTAAACTGTAAGAATATTAAGATATAAAAATTTTACAGAAAAGGAGAACCTGTTGTGATCGAACCTTTACTTTTAGGTATTGTATTGGGTCTAATTACTATTACTTTAGCTGGTTTGTTTTTCGCTGCTTATATGCAATACAAACGCGGTAATCAATTAGGTCTCTAACTATTTATTTGATTTAAATTGTTTAAAAAACTCAAATCGAGGTCGTTATCACCCAATAAAGTTAGGGTTGCTTGACGGCCTTTTTTTTGATCGTAGGTTAAGTTGATTTCTATGCGATCGCGTGGCTGATAGGATAAACGTTCTGACCATTCAATAGCCGTAATTCCAGGCTCCACTTCAATTCCTTCCCAATAGATTTCAGGATAAATAGTGGCTACTTGCTCTGGAGCCAAACGATATAAATCTAAGTGATATAAGGGTAAACGACCTGATAAATATTCGCTAATCAGGGTAAAGGTTGGACTAACTATCGATTCTTTAATTTCTAAACCTTTGCCAATGCCTTGCACTAAAGTTGTTTTCCCTGCTCCGAGATCCCCTTTTAATAAGATTGTGCTGTTGGCGGGTAAATATTTGCTTAAGAGATAACCTAGTTTTTCTGTGGCTTGATGATTGGGAAGTGCTATTTGTAGAGATTTGACATTCATGAATGAGAGTTAGTAGATCATTATTTAGTGAAGTAGCACAAGATTAAAGGTAACATCTATCATGTCTATATGGTCTGTTTATATTATTCGTTGTGGCGATCGCACTCTTTATACGGGCATTTCTAATGATGTTGCCAAACGTTTTGCGGTTCATCAATCGGGTAATTCTCAAGCGGCAAAATACACGAGACATCGACATCCTTTGCAATTAGTTTTCACTGCTGAGATTGGAACTAGATCTGCTGCTAGTCGCGCTGAATACCAGATTAAACAATTGCCCAAAAGAAGCAAAGAGTTGTTAGTTGCAGGAATTACTTCTTTAGCTGAACTAGGTATTGTTTCATCAGAAGAATAGTCTTTGTTGTTTGGGTTGTTGGAGCTGGCACTGACGCGATCGCGAGCCGTGAAATCATCTTTCCTAAATCTAGTTATCGAAGATAATTATTGTAGATATTTTTTCAAGTCGCGATAGAAATTCTCATGTGAACCAAAAGCATACAAATACAAGGTTGAATCAATCACTTCATAAGCTAGAAGAACTTGTTGATCGTCTGATTTATATTTATAAACTTGGACACCACTTAAATCTCCTACTTTCATTTTTCCTAGATTCGGATCGACGATAATAGACTTCACAGCTTGATCTAGGTCTCTAATTTGTTGTTTATGTAGTTTCTTTTTTTGTTTACTAAAAATAGGTGATTGAATTACTTCTTCAATTTGACTCATTCACCTTCTCCAAACAGATATGGAGTTCCTTGTCCTGCTTTTATTTGCTCTCTGCCCACGAGAATTTCTTGTATAAAAGGAAGCGGAAGATCGGGATTCTCTTCAACCATTTGCCCTATTTTTGCCCAGTATTCAATTTGTCCAGCAATAGATCTTTTAAAAACTTTTGATTTAATTTTTGCCTTTTCAAACAAATCATCTGATATTTTAACCGCAGTTCCCATATTTCCTCTGTTGTGAATATATAGTTTCAAACTAACACCATAGGTTTCTTTTGACAACTTTGCCTGAATCCAATTTAGTAATCGCGATCGCATTATTAAAAATTCTTGTTATTGAGATTCCATTGGTAAAAAGTTTTTGCGCCATGCAGACATATCACCTTCAAGATGAAAAATAGATTGAAACCCCGCCTGCTGTAAAGTAGCCTCAGCAACTTTGGCTCTAATGCCTCTTTCACAATAAACAACTACTTGGGAATTCCTAAAACTATTAATCTCTTCAATACGATTATTTAGTTCTTTAAAATCAATATTAATTGCTCCTGGAATATGTCCAATCTCATATTCTTTTTTGCTACGAACATCGAGAATTAAAAAAGATTGTTCAGTTTCTATTTGTCTTATTAGTTCAGCTTGAGATATTAAACTAACATCTATACTTGCTTCATTACACGCAATAATCTGTAGCGAGAAAAATATTGCGATCAGTAACGAAAATTTTCGACCAATAATATCTGCAAGAGATCTAATCATTGACGATCCTTTTCAATTTCTGCGATCGCCAGTTCAAAAAGAATTTCTTCATCATCAGATACAATTGCATTATCATAAGCTCGAATTGTTTCTAGCTCTTCTAGTTCTGCCAATATTTTGTGATATTCTTCTATATCTAAAAGAACACCAATACGATTCCCTTGACTGTCTGTAATATACTTTTCTTTTAATTGCATTTGAGAATTACCACTGCTATCGTGCTTTTCATCTTAATCGACAAACTCGCGCATATATTTCCCCCACAACCTAGCAGCCTGAGAACTACTACCCCGAGTTGGCGAATTATCATCATTGCCTAACCAAATACCCGTCACCAGATCCTCTTTCGGAACATAACCAATAAACCATAAATCCACATTTTTATCAGTCGTTCCCGTTTTTCCTGCTTCCCCTTCACCCAACTTTGCCGCTCTTCCTGTCCCTTGATCCACAACTTGACGCAACATGTTTGTCATCCGCCGGGCAACTCTTCGATCGATCGCCTGACGTCGGTTATGGTTTTGTTTATCAAAATTATAAATTTCGCGACAGGTGGTCAGATCTTGAGGATTGCCACAGTCACTACCATCAAGAATTCTCTTAATTCCATGAGGACGATACCACATGCCATTATTGGCCAAACTTGCATAGGAACCTGTAATTTCGAGGACACTAACCTCACTTTGCCCTAAAACTAAACCTGGCACTTGCTGTAAAGACGATTCGATACCCATATTTTTGGCCATTTCGACAACTCGATTCAAACCAACATCTTGAGCAACTCTGAGAGCAACCACATTTTCTGATTGGGCTAAACCGCGATACATATCGATATCACCACTACTTCTTTCACAAGCTCGATATCTTTGACCTTTCCAGGATACAGAGTCACAGGAATATTCTTTATTGGGATTAATTCCATTCGCGATCGCGGCAGCATAGGCAAATATCTTAAAAGTCGATCCTGGTTGCCTTTTCGCTTGAGTAGCCCGATTGAATTGACTAGTCTCATAATCAACTCCCCCAACCAAAGCCAGTATTTCCCCCGTACTAGTATCTAAAGTAACTACCGCCCCTTGAGAAAAACCCAAACGAGAACCATCTTCGCTAATCGAGTTCTCCAAAGATAATTCCGCAGCCTTTTGTAAATCAGTATCTAAAGCAGTTTCTACAATGAAATTACCGTTTTTCACTTCCTCTGAACCAAGAAAAGAACGCAATTCCTCCAAAACATAACTGTAAAAATAGGGCGCGATCGCGTCAGAAAAAGTACGGCGAGCTTTCGGGCTAACTTCAATAATCGATCGCCTGGCACGATTTGCTTCTTCGTCGGTGATCATCCCCAACTCTTCCATCCGCTTGATCACCCGATTACGCAAAGCTAGGGCAGTTTCGGAATCTTTCACGGGATTATAAGCATTCGGTGCTGGTAAAATTGCCGCCAAAGTAGCAGCTTCGGAGATATTGAGATCTTTAGCCGATTTTTCAAAGTAAAACTGAGCCGCATCCTCAAATCCTGACAATCCCACACCCAGATATACTCGGTTGAGATAGTTTCTTAAAATTTCATCCTTACTATAAAAGGCCTCTAATTTCATCGCTACCAACATTTCCCGCAATTTTCGGGCGGCAGTGTTTTCCCTACCCACTTCAGGAAATAAACTGCGAGCTAATTGTTGAGTAATGGTACTAGCACCTTGTTTTAATTCCGAAGCCTGCAAATTAGTCACGATCGCCCTAGCGATGCCATAGGGATCGACGCCCAAATGCCAATAATAACGACTATCTTCCGAAGCAATAACCGCTTGAGGTAAATAGGGAGAAAAATCTTGGAGTCGAGCCAATTCACGATGAGTAGTATTCGAGATAGGATTAATTGGAGTTTGCTCACGAGAATTCACGATTATCGGACGAGATTCTCCTTGAGGTAACGTCCTGACTGAAACTTTCGACCATTCCATCCCAACCCAAATGAGTAGTATTCCCAGCAATCCCGTACTGCCAAAAAGAGTAAAACGCAGCAGTTGTATCCACCAAGGAACAGGGTTATAGTAACTAATTTGTACCGCATCTTCTAATTCTGGGGGGGAGAGAGTAAAGCTTTCGCCGTTAAAGAGAGAAAATGCTTTAAAACGCTTTTTTCTGCGATAAATTCCATTGGTAGAATTTTCATCTCGAACAATAAAAGAACGTGGTTTCTTAGGGTTTCTAACTAAAGAACAATGTTCTTGCGAAACTAAGTCATTGTTTATTTGAATATCGCAATGGGGACTTCTACCAATAATATAGCGATCGCCTAAAAGTGGGTATCTGGCTTCTTCGCGATCGCCATCTTTAACTCTAATCTCAGCCACCGTTTCTCCTTGTCGCAGCGAAAAAGAATTAAAATCGACCCGTGATTGAATATTCTCTACAGCTTGAGTAACTATTCGGCTAAAGGAAGATTGGGAATTGTTGTCAGTCATAGATTACAATCTCGCGCAAAAACGCCAAGGGATTTTCTGCAATCTCTATTGTAGAGAATAGTTCTTAAAGATCTAAAAATTCAATAATGAAATTACAAGGGTTTCAAGACAAAATACACACTAGTAGACGCTGGCGTAAATATCCTGACCGTTAACGCAGTTGACTAGGCAAGAAATTGAATTCATTCGAATGGTTGTTTTATCTAAGACCAAATCCACTAGACATAATTAGAGAAGTCATGAATCAATAACTATGCTTTTAAAAAGAAATTGAGAAAACTTGTAAATTTATGTTTGTATTTAATTAACGAATTTCTCCCGCCGTTTGTTGTCCACTTCGACCTGAGTCCGAAAAATCTAATAAATCTTCTAACCAAATTCTTGGCTTGGGAGGGTTCTTTTCAGGTAATATAGGACAAATATTTCTTACCCCAGATATTACACCTCTAGGAAGTCTTCGTTTTGAAGAATCGCTTTTGCATTCTAAAAAAACTTTTGCATCCTGCTCTGGAAATATCAAATCTCCATCGTAAAGTTCAGTCCCAACTGCTAGTAGAAGATTAGTAGAATTATTTATTCGCCTCAAGCTAGCATTTCCAGAAATTTCAATTATAGTTGCTATTTTTTCAGATTCTTGAGCATTAGCTAAATAAATTCCCATACTCCAAAATTGAAAAAAGCTTGTCAGAATTAAGCTGATATTAATTAGTTTTAATTTTATTAATTGCATTTCTTATCATTAATCACTTTAAATAACAACTTAGATGTTTTGTTCGGTATTTGACTATACCTAGTGAGTATTTTAATAGTTTTATAGTTTACGACTCTATTAAGAAAAAAGATACCTGTGTTCTACCTAACAAAATTGACCAATAAACCTTATAACTAGTTCCTAAAAATTGGATAATAACATAGACAAAACTCATTTTTTTTCAATGTTTAGTGATGTCAAACGTTTCTGTGCTTCACCTATCCATTGATCTTCATCTATATTTAGACTATCTGCATAAGCTACGCATTTCTCCCACTCTTGCATTGCTTCTTGGTTCTGGTTTGATTTTTCCATAGAAATAGCTAAAAGACAGTGAGCAGAAGCCTTATTTTCTAAAATACCTATAGCTGTTTCAAGATATTTTTCAGCATCAGCATAACGTTGCTGTTTAATGCGAGCCCAACCAAGGTTTTTGTTTAGGGAGTATAAAATTTCAATATTAACGATTTTCTGTTTTTTACTTAGTTCTAGACCGTTTAACAAAAGAGAACTCGCTTCCGTAATTTCATCTTCTAGAATATACAAACGTGCTAAATTATTAATCCCTTTGATTATTCCACCTTCAGCTGTAAATTGATACTCTCTACTAGCACTCTCAAAATCATTTAGATCTTCAAATAAGGAACCGAGCGAAAAACGAGCTTCTAAGTTATCTGGATCAAACTTTATCGCTCTTTCATAAGACGACTTTGCTTTACTAAACTGTTGAGACTCATAAGCAGAAATTCCCCGATAAAAATAAAATTTAGCAATCAAGGGCATAGAAAATTGGAAGCAAATAACAATGATTAAAAAAACTGAGGAGAGAAATAGTCGTCCTTCTTGATGAAAATTAATAGGTATTCCAATATGCAATAGGAAGCGATCCATTGCCTCTTTACCATTCTTTGTTAGAACTACTCCAATAACAAAGGGTGTTAATGAAGTCTGAATGATAACTAAAATGCTGCTAATTGCATCTGGTGCTCCACTTAGGAGACGAGTAGAAATGCTGATTAATATACAAAGAGAAATTACCAAGAAAGTTAGAGAGAGAAAATTCCATAGGCGATCAAACTTATCCCACCAATATTTAGGAAGCGGCGATTCAAAAAACCACCACCATGCATCTGAGGTTGGATGAAAACTAGAACGTAGTTCAGCTAAATTTACTGCTTGAGTAATAACGAAAGCCTTATTTTTAAGACGACTATCTAAGTCAGCCAAAGTTTTATGATTCTTCCAAAGATGGTTTATTCTGCTCCTAAGTAATTTATGAATCACATCTCGACTTATTAGAACATCAAGAACTTGTTCTACTGATGGGAGAGTTTCAGACGTTTCTATAACTACTAGTGCCTCTGAGTAATTATCGATTGAATGTTCTAATAGTCTGGTGGACATTTTGTGAATTTTTCTACTTGCTTTGCATCTAAAATAAGTTGTCTCTCTATCTTAATATTATAAGAGCTTGTAAAAGTAATATTATTGGTTAGAGTCAAGATTTCATTATGTTAGTTTTATGCTAGCTAAATTCAATTTAACTCTCTTCTCCTAAAACTCTACTGATCTGGCTAAAATATGTTGAATTAATTCACTTATCAACATCCATAGCTTTCAACCAATTATTTTTTGATTGGTTTAACTCCTGTTCTCCTAAAGGTAGATAACCTGCTTTTTCAATCTCTTGATCAACATTTGTCAGGTAAAAATTAATAAAAGCACTAACTTGTGGCTTTTGTTGTAATTGATTTAAATCGGTATAGAGAAATAAACTACGACTAAAAGGATAAACTCCAGTCTGGACAGTTTCGGCACTCGCAATCTGACCTTCAACGGGAACTGCTCTAAAGGACTTAGCATTAAACTGATAGGAAGGATAGTTAATATATCCAAATCCGTAGCGAGTCGCGCTCAATTCCTGAGTTAGGGGTTGATAGAATTTGTAGAAATTGCTGTTCAACGGGTTAATAATTGGTTCTTCTCGGGAAAATTTTTCGGGAAATAAATCGAATAAGAGAGTTTCTGGTGTGATGAGAAATCGCTCAATAGATTCATCTGGCCAGGTAGAATTGACATCGGACCATTTTTCAGCTTGAAACAACTGGGTTAACCTAGGCAGAGTGAGGTTTTTAATAAAGTTATCTTGGCGGTGAACGACCACAACGAGGGCATCTTTGGCGATCGCGAAATCAAGGGGTTGACGATTATTAGCCTGACAGGTTGCCAGTTCTTGATCGCTCATCGGTCGAGTTACGGTAATCACATCAAATTTTCCCGACTCACAGAAAAGTTGAATTGCCGTATCAGAGTAAATACCGCTGGAATTGATGATTCCCGAATAACCTTCTCGGATGAAACGCTTATAGATCAAGTCATTAAGGGGCGCAATAGCTAAACTGCCAGATAGTTCGATATCTCCGGTAATTGCTAAGGGTTGAATCGTTGGTAAGGCGATCGCATTGGTCGCGGAAATCTGCTGAGAGTTTCTAAATCGTTGATTTGTCAGACTTCTTTGGGAAGGAGGTTCGAGGAATGTTAGCTCCTCAGTAAACTGTATCGAGGGATCATCTAATGTTTGATTATTTTCTTCTTGATTACGCGATCGCGTATTTTGACAAGCACTAATTGCCAACAGCAGCAACCCAAGCAGAAATCTATTAGACCAGGAAAAAAATCTCATAAATCAAAAGTATAAATATTTAAATATAATTAAAACTAGTTATCGTTTTTAATTACTTTTCCCAGAAGAGAGGGCAACTTGAGATCGCCATCGCCGACTATTTTCTGTTTTGATACCTGATTATGTTCTAAGCCTTGAGCAAAGAGGAGAGATCTCTTCCGTTCTTCAATAAAATGATTCATCTCTCGGGCAAATTTGGGGCTAAGATCAATAAGATTTTGCGCTGAACGGTGATCGATAACCAGGACTTGCACCTCGTCTATTGCGATCGCCGAAACAGGAGAAAGTTCCCCCGACAACAATGCCATCTCACCAAAAAAGTTACCCGCTGAGATTCGAGCCACTTCTTGTTCCTTTCCTTGACCATCTAAGACAAAAAGCTTCACCGAACCTTCTCTAACAATATATAGTCCCTCATCAGGTTCTCCCTCTTTAATAATTCGCTCACTGTGAATATAATGTTTAAGGGTAATTTTCTGAGCCAATGGTTCTAATACTGTGGGATCTAGGAAAGAGAAAGGTGGTAGCGATCGCAAATAAGTAGTGATTTCCGAATTGTAGTCCTCGGGCCTTTGAGGAATTTTTGCTGGTAATCCCTCATCAGCATTGACTCTATAAGTCATCCTAATGGGATAAGGAATCGTAAAACCTTCACGCTGGGCAAGATAATAGATTCGTTTCATCAGTTCCATCTTGCCCAGCCAAATTGAAAATCCGATGCCACCCATAAACCATACTTCATATGTAATGCAAGAGTCATCATAGGATTTGATTCCTACATAGGGATCTTCAATGGATTCCATCTCCCTAATAACTTGTTCTAAGGCGGGAATTACCTTATGAGGAGGATCATCATAGGAAAATCCCATTTCAATATAATCCCAAGCCATAGGATCATGACGAGTGATTTTTGCATTCGCGATCGTACCATTGGGCAGAATTTCTCGATAGCCAAAATAATTCGTAATAGTTACTGCGCGCCAGTTAATATCAATTACTTGGCCTTTAGAGCCATTGACCTCAATCCAGTCGCCTTCTTTAAAAGGTTTAGCAAATAGGAGTAATAAACCAGAGACGAGGTTACTGATCGTATTCTGAAGTGCTAGAGCAATAACCACCGAGCCGACGCCCAAGGTTTGAAAGATGCCGCCGACATCGATCTGCCAGGTATTGCCCAAAAGTTGAGCCAAGAGGATGACAATGACTGCAAGTCGAGCAGCCTGAAAAAAGATATTAGAAACCTGAAATTGCCAAGTTCCTGGTAAGGGCTCTTTAGGAGTAAGGATAGCGTTGATCAAAGAAAGCAAAGTGAAAATAGCAGCAATCCAAAACCCAGTCTCAACAACCTTGACCGGAATTTGGGTCGTGCTGAGCTTCAACAGCTGTGTCATCACCAGCAAAATAGCAACGCAAGGAAAGACATATCGCCAAAGTTTCTTGACTACAGGAGCGAATAAACTTCCTCGACGCTCAAAAAAACCTTGGCACTCGATCAATACTAGAGCTATTCCTGGAATACCCAGGATAATAACTATTCCCCAAATAAAGATTGATTGATCCATATCATTTGAGTTGTGAAAATCATTCTAAGATATATTTTATTACTTAAACTTTGAAAATTGGGCTTGAGATTGTAAGTTTATACATAGTTCTTCTTGGGAGAGGCTCTCGAATCTTCTTACTTGAGAGAGAAGACAAATAAGGTGAATATAACTCATGAATTTGAGAAAATAAAATTGACAAAATTAAAATATCAATTTTTTTAGTTTGAGTATTTACACCAAAAGACAATAGATTAGCGAACTGTCATAGTTAATTATGAATTTATCAAGAAATTACAAAGATGATGCAGAAGTTCAGTTACAAAAAGCCTATTGGAGAAAAAAACTCATTTTACCGTTGCCAATACTAGAATTACCCAAAAAATATTCGCGATCTCAATTGAATCCGCTCGCTACATCACAGAATAAATTATCCTCAAACAACAACAAATTTCAGTCAAATAGCAACTCAGTCACAACAAAAGAATTTGACTCAGAACTTTATAATCAAATCCAAGAATTTATTCAAAGGGAAAATTGTTCATTATTCATCCCTTTGCTAGTTGCTTTACAAGCAGTATTACTTCGTTATACCAAGCAAGAAGATATTGTCTTGGGTTCAATTGGGGTAAGTCGCTCCCATAATTCAGGGTCTTTAATTAGTGTCCAATCTCTTAACGCGATCGCTCTTAGAACTAATATAGCTTCTAATTTAACAGGTAGAGAATCCGTATCTAGAGTTAAACAAACAGTTCAAGAAGCAGTACAGCATCAAGATTATCCTTTCAAGCAACTAGCTGAAGATTTGGATAATAAATCACTTTTTCAGGTAATGTTAGTTCCATCCCAGATGTCTTTTGAACTTTCTGATACGCCAATTAACTCAGATGATTTAGTTCAGATAGAGAAGAATTCAAATTATAATTGCCAACTAAAAATTTTTGTTTTCCCAACAAAACAATCTGTAGCCCTCAAATGTGAATATAATACTGAATTATTTGATGCAATTACGATAGAGAAACTATTGAGTCATGTGCAAACTTTGCTGGCTGGACTGATTACCAACCCAGAACAGGATTTAGCGAGTTTACCTTTATTGACTGAGGCGGAAACGCATCAACTATTAGTCGAGTGGAACAATACTCAGCAAAATTATCCGCAAGATAGCTGCATCCATCATTTATTTGAACAACAAGTCGATAAAACACCCAATGCTATAGCAGTAGTTTTGGGATCAGAAAAATTAACATACCAAGAATTAAACCAAAAAGCTAACCAATTAGCTCATTATTTGCGATCGCTAGGAGTAGGAGTCGAAACCCTAGTCGGAATTTGTGTTGAGCGATCTCTGGAGATGATGATTGGACTCTTCGCAATTCTCAAAGCTGGGGCGGCTTATGTCCCTCTAGATCCTGGCTATCCCGCTGACCGTTTGTCCTACATGTTAGAAGATGCGGAAGTCGAAATTGTTTTGACTCAAGCGAATCTAGTGACTTATTTGGAATCAAATGTCATTCAGACAAAAAATTTTAGCCAAAATATTAACTTAATTTGTCTAGATAAAGACTGGGACGCGATCTCTCAGCAGCCAAATAATAATCCCATTTGGAAAGCAATACCACAAAATTTAGCTTATATTATTTATACTTCAGGCTCTACGGGCAAACCCAAGGGTGTGCAAATAGCCCATCAAGGAGTAGTGAATTTTCTAGTTTCTATGGGCCAGAAACCTGGCTTAACAGAGCAAGATATTCTCTTAGCCGTGACAACAATTTCTTTTGATATTGCAGGACTAGAGTTATATTTACCTTTGATTGTCGGAGCTAAGGTTATTTTAGCTAGTCGAGAAGTGTCAATCTCTGGGATTTTACTTGCTAAATTGATTGCTGAATCTGGAATAACTGTAATGCAGGCAACTCCTGCGACTTGGTATTTATTATTGGCAGCAGATTGGCAAGGTAAACCAGGGCTCAAAGTACTTTGTGGAGGAGAGGCATTACCCTCAGAATTAGCAGAGCGTTTACTAGCCAAGGAAATCGAATTATGGAATATGTATGGGCCGACAGAAACCACCATTTGGTCAACGGTTTATAAAGTTCCAACCAAAATATCAGACTTGGTTAATAAAGATGCTCCGGAGTTGATCGGGAAAGCGATCGCTAATACCGAAATTTATATTCTTGATGAGCAGATGCAACCAGTACCCATCGGAGTAACTGGAGAGTTATATATTGGTGGAGTCGCCTTAGCCAGAGGTTATCGTAATCGACCAGAATTAACTGAAGAAAGATTTATTCCAAACCCTTTTTCAGTTAACAGTTTGACTTCTCCCACTCTTCTAGTTTCCCAATCCCCCAGTCTCTCAGAATCATCATTTCCCGAGCCATATTCTCGCATCTACAAAACGGGAGATTTGGCTCGATATTTACCAGATGGAAATATTGATTTTTTAGGTCGCATTGATAATCAAGTTAAGGTAAGGGGATTTCGGATTGAATTAGGAGAAATTGAATCATTTTTAAATCGTCACCCTGGAGTAGAACGCAGTGTTGTCGTTGCCAGAAGTGATAATTCAGTTGGGGATAAAAGGTTAGTTGCCTATATTGTCCCCGATCAAAATTATCAAGGTGATGACGAAATTAAAGAGCGTCAAGCTAAAGCAATTCAGGAACAATGGCAGGAATTATGGAATCTCGCCTATAGTCAGGAACAATCAGCAGCTGATCCTACTTTTAATATTAATGGTTGGAATGATAGTTATGACGGAAAGCCAATTCCTCCCGAGCAGATGCGTGAATGGTTAGCTGGCACAATTGAGAGGATTTTAGCCTGTAAACCTAAACGAGTTTTAGAAATTGGTTGTGGCACAGGAATGCTTTTGTTTCGGGTAGCTCCCCATTGTGATACCTATTGTGGGGTAGATATTGCGCCCCAAGCTTTGCACTATATTGAAACCCAGATGCAAAACCTAGACGGTGATTGGTCAGGGGTTAGTCTGCGTCAAGGATATGCTGATAAAGCGATCGCAGATATTCAAGCAGGAGAATTTGATACTTTAATAATTAACTCAGTTGTCCAGTTATTCCCAGGAATTGACTATCTAGCTGAAATTATTGAAACCGCAGCTAAATTATTAAAACCAGGGGGCACAATTTTCATCGGTGATGTGCCCAGTTTTCCTTTACAAGAAGCTTTTAAAGCGTCAATCCAAATCCATAGAGCTTCGGATGAAACAACTGGTGAGCAGTTACAAAAACGAGTATATCAAGCTCTAGAGCAAGAAGGACAACTGACGATTGATCCAGATTTTTTCAGAGCTTTGGGTCAATATTTGCCGCAAGTTTGCGATGTCCAAATTCAGTTACGACAAGGACAATATCATAATGAAATGTCTGAATTTCGCTATGATGCGATTCTGCATTTAGGACAAGCGACTGGCCAAGAAAATCTTAATCTAGAACCTAAATTCTTGGACTGGCAAGAAAATAATTTAAGTCTAGCTTCGGTAGTTGAAATTTTAGAACAAGAGCAACCTGAAGTACTAGCCGTACAAGCTGTTCCGAATGCTCGTCTAGTTGGAAGAGTTGGGTTGTTAAAACTGATCAACAATGATTCTTCCTTGACAGTAAGAGAGCTAAAAGAACAACTGGCTCAACTCGATAAAGGGATAGAACCCAATGATTGGTGGAATTTAAGTGCTCAATTACCCTATCAAATTACTATTGACTGGTCGAGTTCTAAGGCCAAAGATTGTTACGATGTGTTTTTCGTGCAGAATAAGCTTACTGACTCCTACTCCCCTTGTCTTAGTCCGCCTGACTTGACAGAAGATTGGTCAGCCTATGCAAATGATCCCTTACAAGCAGAAGTTGTTGATACTTTAGAATCCGAATTAAGATTTTATTTACAAGAAACATTACCTCACTATATGGTTCCTAGTGCTCTTGTCAGTTTAGAGAAAATGCCATTAACAGATAATGGCAAGATTAATCGCAAAGCATTACCGGCTCCTGAAAAATCTCGACCAGATTTGGCAACGGCCTTAGTGATGCCCCAATCAGAATTAGAACATGCGATCGCGCAAATTTGGCAATCAGTATTACAGTTAGATGTTTTAGGAATTAACGATAGTTTCTTCGAGTTAGGCGGCAATTCGCTACTATTGACCCAAGTTCACCATCAGCTGACTCAAACTCTAGCTCCAAACATTTCGATTGTTACGCTGTTTCAATATCCAACAATTCAAAAATTAGCTAAACATTTAGAAAAACCCGAATCTGGCGCGAAAATAGAGACTGTTGCCACCTCAGAACATAAAAAAGTCAGCCAGCGTGAATCAGATATTGCAATTATTGGGATTTCCTGCCGTTTTCCAGGAGCCAATAATATTGATGAATTTTGGCAAAATCTAAGAGATGGTATTGAATCGATATCCTTCTTTGAGGATGCAGAATTGCAAGTAGGCGGTCTCGCCAAAGGCGAGGCACTTCGTGATCACAGTTTATTAAGCGATCCTAATTACGTTAAAGCAGGTGCTAATCTGCCAGATATTGATTTATTTGATGCTACCTTCTTTGGCTACAGTGCGAAAGAAGCCGAGATTATGGACCCTCAGCAACGCGTTTTCCTTGAATGTGCCTGGGAAGCTCTACAAACTTCGGGTTATACAGGAGAACATCAAGAAAACAGGATTGGCGTCTTTGCTGGATCAGGAATGAATACATATTTGATTAATAATGTTCATCCTAATCGTAAGTTCTCACCCCAAAGAACTTTCTTAGGATCGGCATTCGATCTACAAGTCAGATTAGCTAATGGTGGTGATTTTTTGCCCACTAAAGTTTCCTATAAATTAGGTTTGCAAGGCCCTAGTGTAAATGTCCAAACCGCCTGTTCTACTTCTTTGGTCGCAGTTCATATGGCTTGTCAAAGTATTATCTCTGGCGAATCCGATATGGCATTAGCTGGAGGAATTTCCATTGGCGTCCCTCAGAAAACAGGCTATTTATATCAACAAGACATGATTTTCTCGCCTGATGGTCATTGTCGTGCTTTTGATGCTGATGCCCAGGGAACAGTCTTTGGTGATGGGGTCGGCATTATTGTCTTGAAAAGTTTGAGCAAAGCGTTAGAAGATCGGGATGATATTTACGCTGTGATTAAAGGTTCAGCGATTAATAATGACGGTAGTGACAAAATTGGTTATACAGCCCCTAGTCTTGAGGGACAAACAGAAGTTATTCGTCAAGCTCTAAATCGTGCGGAAGTAGATGCTAGCAGTATCAGTTATGTGGAAGCGCATGGAACAGGCACAGCTTTGGGAGATCCGATCGAGATTGCAGCTTTAACTCAAGCTTTTGGCTCAACAAATAAACAAAAATGTGCCCTGGGTTCAGTTAAAACTAATATCGGACATTTAATCGAAGCAGCAGGTATTGCAGGACTAATCAAAACTGTATTGGCGCTAAAATACAAGAAAATTCCTCCTACTTTACATTTCCAAAAACCCAATCCTAATATTAATTTTGCCCATAGTCCCTTCTTTGTTAATACCGAACTTAGAACCTGGGAACGGAATGGAACACCCCGTCGTGCGGGGATTAGTTCCTTTGGGATGGGGGGGACTAATGCTCATGTGGTGTTAGAAGAATCACCCGGAAAAGTCAAAAGTCAAGATTCAAAAGCCCTAAAGGATACCGCTCCGCATATCAAGATTCAAGATAGAGGGCAGCATATCCTGACTTTATCAGCGAAGAATGAGAGAGCTTTGCGTGAGTTATCAGAAAAGTATGTTAGTTATTTCGCATCCGAGCCTAAGGCAGATCTAGCTGATATCTGTTTTACTGCTAATACAGGAAATCGACATTTTGCACATCGTTTAGCTGTTATTGGAACTTCCAAGCAAGAGTTCCAAGAACAATTACAAGATTTTGAACTGCTAAATGCTAGTCAGGTTAAACAAACAATCTCAGCCAAAACAGCTTTTCTGTTTACGGGACAAGGTTCTCAATATTTTAATATGGGTCGTCAATTATACGAAACTAAGCCTAGTTTCCAAGCAACAATTGATCGCTGTGCTGAGATTCTAGAATCTGAATTAGAACTGCCTTTACAGAATATTCTCTTCGGGGAAACTACCAGCAATGAAATTAACCAAACAAAATATACCCAGCCAGCTATATTTGCAATTGAATATGCCTTAGCTGAACTCTGGATTTCTTGGGGTATCAAACCAGATATCGTGATGGGACACAGTGTAGGGGAATATGTAGCCGCCTGTATTGCTGGAGTATTTAGTTTAGAAGATGGTTTAAAACTAATTGCTGCTAGGGGAAGATTGATGCAGGCATTGCCTCAAGATGGAGCGATGTTATCGATGTTGGCTTCTGAAGAAGGCGCGATCGCGGTTATTGAACCCTATAAACAAGAAGTTTCTATTGCCGCTATCAACGGGCCTCAAAGTGTCGTGGTTTCAGGGGAAAAAGCGGCTATTAAGTCAATTAACCAGATTTTAGAAAGCAAAGGCATCAAAGCCAAAGGATTAACCGTTTCTCATGCTTTCCATTCCCAGATGATGGAACCGATGTTAGCTGAGTTTGCCCAAGTTGCTCAAACAGTTAACTTTAAGCAACCTCAGATTCAATTAATCTCGAATGTTACCGGAAATATTGCCACCAAAGAAGTTACTACTGCTGAATATTGGTGTCGTCATGTCAGACAAGCAGTGAGATTTGCGGATAGTATGCAATGTCTAGATTCTCTGGGGGTAGAGGTCTTGATTGAAATTGGGGCAAAACCAATTCTTTTGGGTATGGGACGTTATTGTTTACCTGAGCATCAAGGTTTATGGTTGCCTAGTTTAAGAAGTGATCTTGATAATTGGGAGCAAATCTTAAACAGTTTGGTACAACTATATTGCCAGGGAGTTGCGATCGATTGGATTGGTTTTGATCGCGATTACACAAGGTATCGCACAGCTTTACCGACTTATCCTTTCCAGCGAGAACGCTATTGGGTTGAGGCTCCTGATTATCGTCATAGAGAAATATCTCCCAATAATGGCAATGGGCAAAGCAACGGAAAACAATCTTTATTAGAACTAGAAAATGCTCTGTATCAAATAAAATGGAAACCTCAAACCATCGATTCGACTAAAGCAATAGCGAATACAACTGCGGAGAATTGGTTGATCCTAGCCGATAATCAAGGAATTGGAGAACAATTAGCTAAGAAGTTACAAACTCAAAATCAACTTTGTACTTTAGTCTTCCCGGCTCAGGAATATCAACAGATTGAAGCCAATAAATTCAAAATCGATCCCCATAATCCTCAGCATTTTCATCAGCTAGTTACTGCTGTGCCAACTATAAATCGAGTCATTCATTTATGGAGCTTAGACGTAGCTGAGCCTGAACTAACAGATGATTTAAGTAAATCTTCGAAATTAGTTTGTGGTAGTACATTACATTTAGTTCAGGCTTTGTTGGAAATAGATGAGGAACCACGTTATCTATGGTTAGTGACCCAAGGAACTCAAGCAGTATCTGATTATCCAGTAACAGGGATAGCTCAATCTCCTCTCTGGGGCATGGGGAAAGCGATCGCTCTAGAACATCCTGAATTAAATTGTGTCAGGTTAGATTTAGATCCTCAAAGTAGCGAAGATGCAGTCAATATTCTTTGGGCTGAAATACAAGCTTCTGCTAATGCTAACTCACAAGATATTGAAGATCAGATTGCTTGGCGCGATAACATTCGCTATGTTTCTCGGCTAAAACGTTACTCAACGACCAAAACGAATGGGAAATCTTTTAAAATCAAGCAAGATGGAACCTATTTAATTACTGGTGGTCTAGGAGATATTGGTTTAAGAGTTACAAATTGGCTATTAGAGAAAGGAGCAAAAAATCTCGTCTTACTGGGAAGGAGTCAACCCAAACCCAATGTTAGTGCTAAATTGGACGAAATGAAACGGCTTGGGGTTCAACTAGTTGTCGCACAAGCGGATATCTCCAATTTCCAGCAGATTACCTCGGTCTTTAATCAAATCCAGCAAACTTTACCACCTTTGAAAGGAATTATTCATGCTGCTGGCATTATTGATGACGGTATAGTAAAAAATTTAAATTGGGATAAATTCGCCAAGGTTTTAGCGCCCAAAGTACAAGGATCTTGGAATCTTCATTCTTTATCAGCAAATCTTGATTTAGATTTCCTGGTCATGTTCTCTTCTATTGCCTCCTTAATTGGCTCTAAAGGTCAAGCAAACTATTGTTCTGCTAATATTTTTCTTGATACCATAGCAGCCTACCGTAAAAGCCATAAATTACCTGCTATAAGTATTAACTGGGCAGCATGGTCAGAGATTGGAATGGCTAGTAAAAATTCTCAAATTATCGAGAGGTTAGAGAAAATTGGCTTAAGTGCTATCAGTCCTCAGCAAGGATTACAGGTCTTAGAAAAATTATTGTTAGAACATAATCCGACCCAGGTAGGATTTGTGCCCATTGATTGGTCATTATTCCAGGAAGAATCTTGGTCTGATTCACCTTTCTTTAAAGATTTAAAACAAGAATCAGAATTATTAGTTGCTAAGCCTAATACTTTAACTTTTCGTCAACAATTAGAAACAACTCCTGTTGAAAATCGCCGCAAACTATTATCCACTCACATCTGCTCTCTAGTTGCGAACGCTCTAGGATTGAAATCATCACAACAATTAGACCTCTCAGCACGATTAGTTGATTGGGGATTAGATTCTTTAATGGCAATTGAACTACGTAATCATCTGCAATCAAGTTTAGAATGTTCTCTGAGTTCTACCTTATTTTTTGACTATTCTACTACCGAAGCATTAATAGAATATTTAGCTTCGCAAGTTCTAGAAAGAGAAGAGGATGATCAAAAATCCTTAACCATCTCTGGTAACAAAACAACCTTAGTCCCAATTCAACCCCAGGGTTCTAAGCCACCTTTGTTCTTTGTACCTGGTATTCTCGGTAGTCTCTTCGATCTTTATCCTTTAGCCAAATCTTTAGGTGCTGACCAACCCGTTTATGGTTTACGCTATCTAGGGCACGAAGAAAATGAAATCCCCTATTCTCAAATTACTGAGATAGCTAATCATAATGTTCAAATTTTGCAAACTATGCAACCCCAGGGAGTATTACAAATTATGGGTTATTCCTTTGGCGGGAAAGTAGCTTATGAAATGGCTCAACAGTTAAATAATCTAGGTCGTAAAGTTTCTTATCTAGCAATTATCGATGTTCAGGTGGCAGCACCCATCATAGAACAGAAGGCAACTAATTGGGATGATACTCAACACATTTTGGAGTTAGCCAAATTCTATCAAGGTATTTTCGAGACTAATTTTAATTTGGAAGATAAAGCCAAATTAGCTCAAAATGCAGTAGAATTGCTCGATTATCTAGTTGTTAAGCTACGTGAGCAAGGACATAATTTAACTCAATCTGAACTGAAAAGAATTTTAGAAGTTTATAAAGCTAATACTCAAGCTAGTGTTAGTTATTCACCTGAAAAGATTAGGGAAACTCCGATTGTCTTTGTCAGAGCTAAAGAGTTAGGAGCGATTGGGAATTATTTACCAGATTTAGCAATGTCGGTGAGTGATCCCAGTTGGGGTTGGCAGCAACTTTCTGCTGATACAGTAGAACTTAAAACAGTACCAGGTAATCATTTTACTATGCTCCAAGAACCGCAAGTGCAAGTTTTAGCTGATAAGCTACGAATTTCTTTATCCAGCTCAATTAAATTAGTTTAAATTATGAAAACTATCTGAGGAATAAAAATATGAGTACAACAGACAAAGTTCAGTGGGTATTTAGCTCCCAAAATAATCAAGAATTGACTGAACGTTATGATCTCTGGGCAAAGGATTATGAGCAAGATCTAGATGAAGAGTTCGGTTATATTGGGCCAGAGCAAGCCGCAGATGTTTTAGTTAAATATGTGCCAAAGGATGCCAGAATTTTAGATGCTGGAGCAGGTACAGGTTTGGTCGGGGAATTTCTCGCTCAGCGTGGTTTCCAGAATGTAGAAGCAATAGACATTTCCTTAGGGATGCTAAAACAAGCAGAACAAAAGAATATTTATCAGGCTCTTTATCAGGGAGTTTTAGGAGAAGAACTGGATTTTCCTACAGCTTCTTTTGACGCTGTGATCAGTGTTGGAGTTTTTACCCATGGTCATGTGAAAAGTGATGCTTTTGATGAGCTAATTCGGATTACCAAGCCTGGAGGATATATTGTTTTTACCGTCTCTGTTGGTCATTACAAAAATAGTAATTTTGACTCAAAACTGACCTCCTTAGAATCTGCTGGTAAATGGTCAAGAGTAGAAACCACAGAGCCATTTCTCTGTCATTTAAAAAAAGATATTGGTGTTCAACTTCAAGTTTGGATTTACAAAATTAGCTAACAAATGGGCATTATTATCGGCTGAGCACACCACTAAGTAAGGTATATACAGATGCCCAAGCTTTTTGGACTTCTGGGGTAAAATCTTGACCTAGCTTTTGCGCCAAAGACCAGATTAGAGCCTCACCGACATTCTCGTAATCTTTTTCTTTTACCCGATGACCGACATATCTGCGACCAAAATCCTGTACTTTGGGCACTAATTCTTCTAAATTACTTAATCCCTTAACGGCACTGTTTAGGGTATACATTAGTTGTTTTTGCCGTTGTGTATTTTCTCCTTTAAAAAGAGAACGAACTGTAGGAGCGACTTCATAGAGTCGTTCGTAAAAAATTTGAGCCAGTGAATCGGCCTCGGGCAACAACTCATTAAAGGAATTTTCCACGATGTTGATTTGTTCGGAGAAGATTCCCGAACTAGTTAAGAGTAGCCAACTGTCAAACTCTCCGAGATCCTCAATCTCCACTGAGCGATGGGGAATAAACAGATGTTGCTCTGCCAAAGCTTGATAAATTGGTTGGGTAACCACGATGCTGTTGAGTCCCAGTACTGCTTTTTGGTTGAGATTAGCGGCAACTTTGATCGTTTCTCCCCAAAGGTGATAGGAAAATTTCTGAGTTCCAATGATAGCTGCCATCATTGCCCCAGAATGAATTCCCATCCGCAATCCGAGCTCTATTTTATGTTGTTCATTGATCGGTTGTAGAGTTTCTAGCATTCGTAGGGCAAAATTGACAGTACGATCTATATGGTCTAAATAGGCTCTGGATAAACCACAAACCGCGACATAGTTGGCTCCGATGGTATTTTGTTTTTCGATCCCATATTGTTCAGCTTGCTCATCAAAAGCGTTGAATAATTGACTGAGAATTGTTGCGACTTCCCGAGCTGACTTGTGTTGAGCTAGTTTGGTCAAGCCAGTGATACTAGCGCATAAAACGGTGACTTGGGGCATGGAATCGGCAATCTCGGCTTCTCCTTGCTTGAGTCTGGCGACCACAACATCAGGCAAAAAATTTAAGAGTAGAGCCTTATTTTCTTGATCTTTATTAGCAAGCATTTCAGTTTGCTGGGTAATTTTATTTAAGATGCGGTTAAAGGCTTGCCCTAATTGTCCAAATTCATCTTTTCTGTCCCAGCTAATTGCTAATGTCTGGTTGTCGTCTTGCTCTTGATTAGTTGCAGCAATTAGAGTTTGGATGGGCTTAAGAAAATTTTGTACTACGAAATTAGATAGCCCAATCACTAGAAGAAGAGTGATAGCTGTGAGGATAATTAGAGATGTTTGCAGTGCATATAGGGGAGTAAAGGCTTCGGTAAGGTTGATCTCGGAAATAATGCCCCA
The DNA here is from genome assembly GCA_039190385.1 of Cyanobacteria bacterium P01_F01_bin.143. Taxonomy (GTDB): domain Bacteria; phylum Cyanobacteriota; class Cyanobacteriia; order Cyanobacteriales; family Xenococcaceae; genus Xenococcus. The sequence continues at coordinate 34,748 of JBCCYD010000005.1, forward strand.
TTCTAGTCCTTCAATTTTTAATCCTTCGTAGGAGCTGAATACGGAAATGCCTTGATAGTTATCGACAATGGTAGTTCCGGCAACGCCTGCGATCGCGGAGTTGGCAGCTTTGGTTTTGACAGGCTGAAGCAGAATTGAGGTATTCAACGTCTTAATCAAATCAATATTGCGATCGGATAATCCCGCATCTCGCAGACTCTCTTCATATTCTTGAGGAGTTTGAATCAGCGATCGCGAAAGCGATCGCATCAAAAAATCCGCGCCCACTAGATAAACTTCCCCCGTTTCACCCATGCCCTCCCATTTTTGGTTCCCGGTCAAAATACGATTTAGCTCATCAACTGGCAATTCAATGACTATAATCCCGACAATATGGGGGCCATTATAAATTGCCGAAGCCAAGAAAGCCGTTGGCTCACCAATGGATGCGGCATAGGGTTTAAAATCCACAACCTGCACAAAACCTTTGCCTGGATTATCCTTGACCGCTCGAACCACCGCTGCTAAATTACTACGTCGATAGGGCCCTCGCTGAAGACCCGTGGCAAAATCAGTTTTTTTATCTACAGAATAGATAATTTCCTCGGTATTGAAATCAATAAGAAGTAAATCATCATAGCCAAATTTTTCGGTAATATCGCGAAAAATTGGATGATATTGACTATGAAATTGACTATAATCGCTCTTGTCCTGGGCATTATTGAGGTTTTTCTTTTCTCCCACAGAAAAAGAATTATTCACAATGTAGTGATACTGAAGATATTGAGCCACCTGCTTTGTCGGGCGATAGTTTGCCAAAACCTGTTCTCCTTGAGTGGTTTTAGCTAGTCGCGGAAAAAAATCCTGGGCATAAAATTTCTCAATTGCCTTAGACCATTCTGGAGGAATAACCTGATTTTGGAGTTCTTGATAACCTGAATTCAACTCAACCATGGCCGAAACAACCATGCGATCTTCACTCAGAATCTCGACCTGACTTCGCAAATTTCGCATATAAGACTCAATCTCATTGCCCTTAGCTTCTCGAATACTAGTTAGTTGGGCAAAAGTTTGTGACTCAAATGATTTTCGAAATCTTAGCCAGCTCAAAATCCCCGTTGCCAAAACCGAACCCAGACTTACTAGTAACAGCAAAATCATGAGTCGGGACTTGATACTAAACCTGTTGACAATTGCCACCTAATTTCTCTCCTCAATCATATTTACTACTTCGCAGCTCTGGAGGGAATAAGAATTACTCCAAATCTGTCCTTCGCCATTTAATTCTTCGATTAAATCTCCTAAATTTTGCTCAAGGTAAGAAGATGAAACGGCTTTTAGCTGGGCAATTAGTTCTAATAACTGAACTTGGGGAGAATAACTAAACAGAATTTGTATCTGTTCGAGACTGCCTTGAAGCTCAATCAATTGACAATCCGATTTTGCCAGCATATTTTCCAAGATATTTTTCAGAGATTCTACCGTCGTGGGACTAATCATCCTTTGCCGATTCTGGGTTACCAAAGTTAAACGAGCCGTCAAAGAACTGTTCGCTTTCTCCTCAGCAGTAATTTGTTCTTTTGCCACTTTGTCTGCTGCGATCGCCTGAACTCTACGAGCTAATTGACCCAACTCATCACTGCGATCGGCTAAAGCTACTAGTTCAGATCCTGATTTAATTGCCGGCTGCTCAGTAATAGTGGCCAGACTAGTATCCGAATCAGAAGGTATGTGAGCTGGGGTTAATGCTGAGAGATTTGCCGTTGCCAACTCAGCATGTTGGGGATGATGTATTTCGGTTAATAGCTTGGTCAGTTTCCCTATTTGTTTTTTGTATCGAGACAAGCTGGGGTTGATCTGATGCAGTTTTTTCAGGAAGAAATAATTCACAAAAATCAGCAGCATGAGAAACCAAATACAAGTGAATAAACGATAGAGATTGACTTGTTGAACTGCTTGTTTATAACTATTATCAATGTTCAGTTCAAGTCGCCTTGTATATTGATCCAACGGTTGTAAAAGTTGGCTCGTCAATTGCTCAATCTGCGGCTTGAGAGTCAGAATAATATTGGCATGAGATTTGACTAACTCTGTGGGAAATTGCTCTTCAGTCAGTTCGTATTCTAAATCTAGTTGGTCAAGCTGTTGAGTTAAAGCTGTGATCTCTAAGGTCAAATTCTCATCAACTGCAACATTATAGAGGAGCAAATTACGGATTAAGCCATTGAGTGTGCTTCTCAGGGCAGAAATTTGCTCACTAGTGAGAATATTGGCTTGCTCTTGGGCATCAAATTTTGCTTCTAGCTGGCTGGTTAAGAGAGGTAAATAACGAAGGGAATTTTTGAGCAATGCATTGCGAGATTTAAATCTTTCGCTGAAACTTTCTCGATTGTTAAGTAGGTTATCAATTTCTCCCAAAATTGGCTCAATGTTTTGCCTTTCATCAGCGATTCCCAAATCAGGAATATTTTGCAGTTTATTGGCAATATTTTTTTGCTGCTCAAGACTCCTGACTAGAGGATCATAGTCGGAAAATAGTTCATATCTCGACTTAAGAATTTCCTGATTAAAGGTGGAATCTAGTTCTTGGAGCTCGAAGATCGCACTGCGATATTGTTGGTACTGATCAAAATTAAGTGCCAGACTTTTACTAATTAAATAAACCGAACTCAGCACAATTAACAATATCGTAGCCGCCAAGAACATTTTCTCAGCTATGGAAGTAGCTAGAAATCTCTTGGTTATTTGATTTTCATCCAAGCTTGTCATACTAAGTTGCTATCAAAAGCGTAACTTTCAATCAAGTCTATTAGGGACTTGGGTTAATAGTTGTCATCTAAGGATCAAATTCTACAATGGTTTTCCGTTATATTCTCCCTCCAAAGATCTCAGAAAATGCATTATTAAGTCAACATCTGATTGGGGAATATCTACTCCTAGCTGATATTTTCCCATTAGCTTAATTGCTTGATCTAAGGTTTGGGGATTACCATCATGGAAATATGGTGATGTCAGGGTGATATTACGGAGGCTGGGAACTTTGAATACATGGCGATCTAAGTCATCTTTCGTGACATTATATCGGCCCAAATCAGCTTTTGTTATATTGCCGCCGCGATCAGCAAAATAGTCACCAAAAACGCCCAGGGTTTGGAACATATTGCCGCCAACTAACATTCCCTGATGGCAAGTCACACAACCGTAGGATTTGAATAGCTTATATCCTTCTTTTGCTCGGTTTGAAATTGCATCTTCATCTCCCCGCAGATATTGATCAAAAGGTGCGTTGGGAGTATAGAGAGAATGCTGAAAGACCGCGATCGCATCCTTGACATTATCGCTGGTAATCCCTGTTTCATAATTCTCGTTAAAGGCAGTCGCATATTCGGGAGATTGCTCCAGCTTGTCGAGAATCTCCGACCAACTCATCCCACCCATTTCTTTCTCTGCCGCGATCGGTCCCTCGATCTGTTCTTCTAAGGTTTCGGCACGTCCATCCCAGTTTAAGCGAAAGTGAAAGGCACTATTAAACACCGTTGGGGAATTCAAACCTGTATTTGCTCCCAGCATCCCTTCGGAAAACACAAGTCCATCAGTTCCACCTTGAGCTATGTTGTGGCAAGTAGCGCAGGAAACTGTATCGTTACTTGAGAGTATGGGATCATGAAACAGGCGATCGCCAAGAGCTACTTTACCCTGGTCTAGTTCGATTTGCAGCGGAATCGGCGTAACTGGCTCGGCAGCTAAGGCTATTCGTTCGCTTCCAGTTTCTTGACTAGAATCAATATTTTGCTCTCGCAATTGTGCAATATTGAGCGTGGCAATCATCGCCAAAAAGAACAAGAAGATCGGAATATATATCCTAAATTTGTTGGGAATAAAAAATAATCTACTCATTAACTTAGAATTTTTTAAAACTATTTTCTATGATTAATTCTGTACAGAAGTATCGCCGATACGTCTCTTCTTAACTTGCGTACAGACGTGTCGCCGACACGCCTATTTCTACTACAGCATTACTACATCTCATATATTTGATTGATTAACTCCTGATATTTCTCCCGAACTTGAGGACGTTTAACCTTAAAAGTTTGAGTCATTAGGCCATTATCCTGAGAAAAAGGTTCCAAAATAAAGCGAAAATCAGTGATTCGATCATCAGCACGATATCCAGGACGATCTTGTACTTGCTCAGTCAATTCTTGACGGAACAGATTTTGGATCGGCTTACTATAAAGATCACTATTTGCCACGGATGATAAATCAACTTCAGCATCCGGTAAATTCAGCTCCAGTTTTTGTTCACTAATCCATTGCTGTAAGGTTTCTAAATTCGGCACAATCAAAGCCCCTAAAGCTTTTTGATCCTGTCCTACCAACATAATCTGATCGATATAACTACTACGGATACAAGCATCTTCAATCGGTTGCGGTTCAATATTTTCCCCATTACTCAACACGATAGTATCTTTGGCTCTTCCTGTTAATACCAAATCATCATCCGGAGTTAACCAACCAAGATCTCCACTGTCAAACCAACCTTCTGAGTCAATGGCCTTAGCCGTAGCTTCTGGATTTTTATAATAACCTTGCATGACTTGAGTCCCACGAATTAGGACTAGTCCTTTCTCTCCAATGGGTAAGGTCGCTCTGGTTTCGGGATTGACTATTTTAATTTCAGTCTCAGCGATCGCTTGTCCTGCGGTTTTAGAAAAGTTACGCTCTAAGGTGCGAGCATTGGTAACGGGAGATGTTTCAGTCAAACCATAGCCGACTAATACAGGAATATTTACTACTTCATAAAAATCATCTAAATGCTTAG
>JBCCYD010000006.1:0-37515 GCA_039190385.1 Cyanobacteria bacterium P01_F01_bin.143
AATATTGACATTGCCTCTTTCTTGCCCTGGACGGATCTTAATCATAGTTTTCATCTCCTAATTAAGAATCATTTTGTTCTTGATTCGGAGATGAAAACTATGATTAAGATCCGTCCAGGGCAAGAAAGAGGCAATGTCAATATTGGATGGCTCAATAGTAAACATACCTTTTCTTTTGGTGGTTATTACGATCCTAATTACATGGGTTTTAGCAATCTCAGAGTGATTAACGAAGACCAAGTTCAACCATCATACGGTTTTGGCACTCACAGCCATCGAGATATGGAAATTATTTCCTATGTATTGTCTGGAGAATTAGAACATAAAGATAATATTGGTAATGGTTCGGTGATTCGTCCTGGAGATGTGCAAAGGATGTCTGCGGGAACGGGAATCGCCCATAGTGAATTTAATGCTTCTGATGCTGAGCCAGTTCACTTTTTACAAATTTGGATTCAACCAGGGCAAAGAGGAATTAAACCTAGCTATGAACAGAAGAATTTTTCTGAAGCGGAAAAACAAGGAAAATTCAAATTGGTCGCTTCACCTGATGGTAGAGATGATTCGGTGACAATTCATCAGGATGCCAATCTCTATGTTACCGTTTTGCATCAAGGCGATCGCGTAACCTATAATACTAATAACAATAGGTCTTTATGGTTGCAAGTAGTCAGAGGTTCAGCAACAATTAACAGTCAAATTCTTCAGACTGGTGACGGTGCCGCAGTTACTCAAGAAACGGATATTGAGTTAGCAGCTACTACCGATAATACAGAAATCTTACTGTTCGATTTAGCCTAAAAACCAAAAGACACTACTAGCAAAATTCATCAGAATAAATTTTTAACCGTTAATTAATCAAGGAGAATTGTTACTCAATGGATACTTTAGACGCAATTTATCAACGTCGCGCTGTTAAAGGTTATGATCCCAACCATAAAATAACTCCGGAAGAAGAACAAAAACTACTCGAAGCAACGATTCAAGCTCCCACAAGTTTTAATATTCAACATTGGCGTTTTGTTATTCTGCGAGATCCCGAATTACGACAAAAGATCCGCACAGAATATGGCAATGATCAAGCACAAATGACCGATGCTTCTTTACTCGTTCTATTTACCGCAGATATAAAAGCTTGGCAAAAGGAGCCACAACGTTATTGGCAAAATAGTCCCAAAGAGGTGGCCGATCTCCTTGTGGGATGGATGGGGCCTTTTCATGAAGGGCGTGAATGGCTTCAGCGAGATGAGGCCCAGCGTTCCATTGGCATGGCAATGCAGACTTTAATGTTAACGGCGAAAGCTATGGGTTATGATTCTTGCCCGATGATTGGTTTTGACATTGATAAAGTAGCCGAATTAATTAACTTGCCCGAAGATCATGTCATGGGGCCAATGGTAGCAATTGGGAAAAAGGTCAAAGAACCTTGGCCTAAACCTGGACAATTACCTTTGAGTGAATTGGTGATTGAAAATAGTTTTTCAAAGTAATTCAGGTTGATTATTAATCTGGTTCTTCATTAGTAGCTTTAGTAATGATATCGACATTGTAGAAAAATTAATTTGTCATTGCTTACTTGATATACGAGTCGATGTTCTTGAGTAATTCTTCTTGACCAACGAGATCCAGGTAAATATTTTAGTTTTTCTGGTTTGCCAATTCCTTTAATCGGATCTGCAATGGTTGCTTCGACCAAGTCTAAAACGCGATCGCAGATTTTCCGATCTTTCTTTGCCCACCAACGCAAATCATCACGAAATTGAGTATCAAAAATAACAACTCTAGCGCTCAAGATCTAGCTCCTGGCAAAGTTCGGCTAAACTCTCTGATTTGGACTCTGGCTGATTTTCGATCGCGTCTGCCCTTTCCATAGCAGCAATCAGTTTTTGGGCATTGGCTGGAGATCTAAAAAGATGTAAGGTTTCGAGAATATTGGAAAGTTCGTCCGCAGCTAAAATTGCGACATCTTCTTTCCCTTGCCGAGTAACAATTATGACATTGCGATCCGCGATCGCTTCATCTAATATTGAGGCTAAATTCTGGCGCAGATTGGTATAGTTTGTTTGTTTCGCTAGCATCTTGTTAAGTACATATATCTGTACTTAAGATAGCAAATAAATACTTCTGCTTCGTAGATATTCATTGGAATCCATGATTTCTATTGGGGGACCAGTCCCCCATATGCGAAGCGGTATCCTTTAGGGAACCCCCTGCTGGTGCGCTACGCCCGCCCCAGGCCCCCAGCGAAGTGTTAACTCGTATAGTTGCAAAAAGTTACTAAAGCTTTTACATGAGGAAATACTTTGTCAAAAAATATTTACGAAGTATCTTTAACTTTATCTATAAATACTTCATACTAGACCATGTTTATATACACCAATTATTTCCAAGACTAAAACAATTCTGTGCATCTGGCTCATCAAATTTAAAAGTTTACTAATCACAGGCTTCAGCATTTACTAATGTCCTAAACAAATTACGTAGTACTATCCAATAGTTCAAAGAATCTTTTACACAGATACTGGTTCTTGTACAGAATCTTTCCCTAGATGTTTATTAGGTTCTATTTCTAATTGCGCAGGTGTTTTGGTAATGAGACGTGCTCCTCTGCCCAAAGTGATATAGTTCCAGGCCCACTGAATCATCACTACTAGCTTGTTATCAAATTCTATTAGATAGTAGATATGCGCAAATGCCCAAATAATCCAAGCGATGAAACCAGAGAAGCTAGCGAAGTTGAGATCTGCGATCGCTTTGTTTTTGCCAATCACAGCCATACTGCCGAAATCATCATATGCAAATGGCTCAATTGTTTTACCCTCTAAGCGTTTAGTAATTAATTTAGCGACATATTCACCTTCTTTCATTGCGACAGGAGCAACTCCAGGTAAAGAACCATCTCCTTGATGAGTGTAGTTCGCTAAATCTCCAATGACGAAGATGTCGGAGTAATTTTTGATGCTTAAGTCTGGTTCAACTATTACTCTACCAGCTCTGTCTAATTCTGCTTCAGCGCGATCGCTTAAAACTTTACCCATAAAGGATGCTTTTACTCCTGCTGCCCAAAGAACAGTATGAGCATTGATGGTTGTTGTTTTCTCTCCTTGACGAAAAGTTACGGAGTTATCGGCGATATTGGTGACTAAGGTTTTGGTGAGAACTTCTACCCCGAGTTTTTCTAATGCTTGTTGGGCATTGGCGGAAGATTCTTCTGGATAGGGAGGCAAAATACGATCCATTCCTTCAAATAATAATATTTGGGCTTGGGTGGGATCGATATTACGGAAATCATTTTTCACTGACTGATACGCAATTTCCGCGATCGCGCCAGCTAATTCCACGCCAGTTGGCCCACCACCGACGACAACAAAGGTTAGTAGGGCTTTACGTTTTTCGGGATCAGTTTCTTTTTCTGCGGCTTCAAATGCCAGAAAGATCCGACGACGCATTTCTAGGGCATCTTCTACCGTTTTTAATCCTGGAGCATCATCTTGCCATTGATCGTTACCGAAATAATGATGGCTAACTCCTGTCGCCACAATTAAGGCATCGTAGTTTAGTTCGTCTTGGCTGGCTAAATAAACTTTTTTGGCTTTGGGATCGATGTCTACAACTTTATCTAGTAAAACCTGAGTATTTTTATGTTTACTCAAAACAACCCGTAGTGGAGAAGCGATATCGGCAGGAGATAAAGTACCTGTGGCTACTTGATATAGCAAGGGTTGAAAGAGATGAAAGTTCCGCTTATCGATTAAAGTAACTCGGACAGGGGCATCTTTGAAGGATTTAGCTGCATAGAGTCCGCCAAAACCACCACCAACGATGACTATATGGGGAAGTCTTGTTTGCTCAGTTTGATAGTTGTTCATGATTAAGATTGTTTATTTATCTTTTGGGTTTTAGAGTTAATCTCGCCCCCTAAATTCCCCAAATTTGGGGGACTTAAATACATCTTTCTCCCCCAAATTTGGGGGTCGGGGGGCTTAAGAGCGATAGACTTGGGACTAGGGGATGAAATTATTTTTTAATTCAGCAACGCTCAATAAACTAATATGAACAAAAACTTGGCTTTAAGCGGAGTAGAGTGAAACTTTTTTGTTTATCTAATATTATTGATAACACCTAGTTTTTAATAGTGATGTAGCGTGTAAAACAAAACCAAGATAAATATTTTAAGTATCATAAAAACATACAGATTAAAATAGTAATCAACCAGGAATCTAATTATGAAATGGCGAGTAGTTTTAGAAGCTGATTCGGAAACAGGAGAATGGGCGGTTTGGTGTCCTGAACTACCTGGTTGTGTTTCTTGTGGGGAAACAGAAGAAGAAGCTTTAGATAATATTCTCAAAGCGATCGAATTGTATCTTGAGCCTAGCGATCTTAAAGAATTTGTTCAAAGAAGGAAACAACAAGAAATTATTGAATTATTTGGTAACTTTCCTTGTGATGAAGATTATGATTACAAAAAAGTACGAAAATAGAAATTTTCATTCAGAAAAAACAATATAATTTAGAAGATATTTGGGCAGCAAAAGAGATAATGTAATGGCAAAAGACGCAGCATATGGCCAAGCAGAACAAAAGATCGCAGAAGCACTTCAAGAGGGAGCAACCAAACTCTATCTAAATGACATGAAGTTGACAGAGATACCAGAAGCGATTGCCAATCTCACTCAATTACAAACACTTAATCTCTGTAGGAACCGAATAACTAAGATACCAGATGTGATCGCCAATCTTACTCAGTTACAAATACTTGATCTCTCCCATAACCTAATAAGTAAGATACCAGATGCGATCTCTCATTTGACTCAATTACAAATATTAGATATTTGCATAAATAATGTTTCAAATTTACCAGATTCAATTAAAAATCTTCAGAAACTAAATTCAATTGCAATCTCAGCCAATAATTTTGTTTCTTTTCCTTATCAAATAACGACTTTGACAGAATTAAGAGAAATATATGCTAATCACAATAAGATAATAGAACTTCCTGATGAAATCATTAACTTAATTAATTTAAAAAAACTTATTCTTGGTGGTGAAGAGCTTTCAAGTCATTGGATTAGACACTCAGAAAGTTCACAAGCGAATCAACTGACTTCTTTACCTTACAAACTAATAGAACTTGGTAATCTGATTGAGCTAAATCTCGATGATAACCCTCTCAATCCCGATCTTGCTGCTGCCTATGAACAAGGACTTGATGCAGTAATGCAATATCTCAGCGCCAAAGCTGAAGGAGAAATTATTCTAAATGAAGCTAAACTAATCCTGATAGGAGAAGGAGAAGTAGGAAAAACTAGCCTTCTAGGCGCATTACGAGGAGATGAATGGATAGAAAATCGCCAGACTACTCATGGGGTTGAGGTTGATATTAAATCTTTGGCAGTTACTGAACCTGAAAGCAATACCGAAATTACTCTCAATGGTTGGGATTTTGGTGGGCAAAATATCTATCGTCATACCCATCAAATCTTTTTTACTGCCCCTGCTATTTATCTTGCAGTATGGAATCCTCGCCGAGGCCCTGAACAATGTCGGGTGGATGAGTGGATCAAGATGGTCAAACATCGAGCTTATGAAGAAACTAGACCCGATGAAAAACCACGTATTCTCGTAATTGCCACTCACGGAGGTCCCAAAGAAAGATTAGATCATATCGATGAACAATCCTTACGCGATGAGTTTGGGGATTTGATTGTCGGTTTTCTCCATGTAGACAGCAAATATGAAATTGGTTTAGCTGAACTCAAAAAGCTTATTTCCCAAACTGCTGTTGAAATTCCTCAGGTTGGTCGTTCTGTTCCTGCAAGCTGGAAACGAGTATTAGATGCCATTCGTCAGCGCAGTGAAACCGATGCCTGGATTTCCTACGAGCAATTTCTCACTCTCTGTAACGAGCAAAATGTTGATGTTCCCCTAGCCAAAACCTATGCTGCCATTCTCAATGAATTAGGTCATTTTATCCATTACAACACCGATCCTGTTCTCAAAGATACAGTTATTCTTAAACCAGAATGGCTCAGTAAAGCGATTAGTTTTGTCTTAGAAGATAAACAAGTTAAAGATCAAAATGGTTTAGTTCGCCATAGCCGCCTGGAGCAATTATGGGACGATCCTGCTCGCGGAGAGGATCGTTATCCTAAACATTTACATCCACTATTTCGCAAACTAATGGAACGCTGCGATCTTTCCTATCAAGTGGAATTACCCGAAATAGATGCACCACCGACAAACTTGATGGCGCAATTAGTTCCCAGCAAAAGGCCAGACCAATGGGAACAAGATTGGATTTTGAAAGAAGGTGATACAGAACAAACTCAAATCTGTCGTATCTTAGATGCCGCAACTGGTCGCACCGCAGAAGCAGAAGGGTTAATGTATCGCTTAATTGTGCGTTTTCATCGCTATTCTCTAGGAAAGAAAAACTATGATCTAAGTCGCCACTGGAAAAACGGCATGTTGCTAGATGATGGTTTTAATGGTCGGGCATTTATCGAAGAAATTGACGGCGATATCTATGTTAGAGTGCGAGCTGCTTATCCTAGTTGGTTTCTTGCCCATCTTTGCTCCGAGATTACTTGGTTAGTGAAATCTTTCTGGAAAGGGTTAGATCCCAGACTTTATATCCCTTGCCCTACTAAGAATTGCCAAGGTTTACTAGAGCGGGATGCAATTATTAAATTCAAAAAGAGAAAAATGCCTGAGTTTTACTGCTCTGTCTGTACTCAGTTTCACGATATTGATTCTTTATTGGCAACTGTTACAGCTCAACCCGAATGGCAAAATGCTGTCACCGAACTCAAACAAGGGCAACAGCAGATATTAGACGCTGTTGAAGATAATTTTGATTCCTTGAGCGTGCAACTAAGAACTTTAATGAGTCAGGCTGACGAACAATATCAAGCCTTGTTAACGACTCTCACCGATCCTGCCAAAGATGGCCCTCGCTTATTTAGTATTGAACCATGCGATCGCAGTAAGTTTAATCCTAGACAATGGACATCCGAAAAATTCCGTATCACTTTATGGTGCGAACATAAACGAGTTCCTTTACCTGTAATGAATGGGGAAGGCGATCGCAGAGGAGTATACGAAATCGAATTAAAGCGAGAATGGTTTAAACGAGCTTCTCCTTTACTGCGGATTATGTCTGTTACTCTCAAATTGGCCTTACCGATCGCGATTCCTGGGACGAAATTAGCCACTGACGATGCCGAATATAAAAATATTGCCGAACAATTAGAATTTGGGGTCAAATCTGCTAACTCTTTCCTCAAAGGTAGTGACCAAATTGGAGATTGGCTAGTTGAGGGGGATGCCATGGAAGTCGATCAATCTACAGAAAATACTAGAACAATTATTCGCGCCCAAGGTTCATTGTTAAGAGAATTGCATGTCTTAATCAAAGCTCAAGATCCTAGTTTTGGTGGACTAGAGCGAGTACAAAATAAACGTCGTGAGTTTCTCTGGGTTCATTCTGATTATGTTAGCGAATATTAAAAAACAGTATTGCTGACCAAACTTGGACTGCTCCTCACTCCTCCGCGCCTTTGCCCCTCTGCTCCTTTCCTAAAAGACTACCTTCGGGTCGTGGGGTCGCGGTATCGTTTAGGGCTGCGTGAAATAAAAAATTCATGTCTGGATTCAGCAACGCCTTATTTCTCTATAAGATTCAATTCTTTGTACAAAATTATCTGCTTCAATCCATAGCTTCTATTGGGGGGCTAGCCCCCCAAACCCCCCACTGGGGACGGTGTCCTCCCCAGACCCCCGACAATGTATTAACCCGTGAGTTGGAAAAATTTGATTTTTTCGACCATGTTCCAAGGTGCTAGAGAAGAGCTATAGCAGTACAAACTCAAGTTAGGGCATGTTACTGAACTCGTAACCTAATGAATAACTGATGCCTTACAAATGCTCAAAGAACAAGCAGCCAGCACTCCGGCTCCTCTGCTCATCTACTCATCTACTCCTCTGCTCCTCTGCTCATCTACTCATCTACTCCTCTGCTCCTCTGCTCCTCTGCCCCTCTGCTCTTCTGCTCATCTAATCATCTACTCCTCATTCTCCGACGTAGGCGATCGCAGCCCAATAACCCGAGCATCAAAGCAATTCCTGCTGTAGGAGAAAACTCAAAAGGAACTTCTTGCACCTGAAAATTATCCAATAGTAACCCAGAAGAACGATCCAAACCATCGACATCAACAACACCAAAACCAACTCGGTAAGTATAAGTTCCTGGTGTTGTAATAGGCTCAGAAGTATAAGTATATAAACTATTATTACTGTAGGAACTAGTATTAGTTTCCTGGAAATCAGTTAATCCCGAATCCAAAGGAGTAGTAAAAGAGTCATCATTACTATCATCTAAAACAGTAATCGAGCGATTTGCTACAGGAGTATTATTGGTATCCGTATCAAAAACCGTAAAAAAAGCAAAATCTTGATCGCCTAATCTCGAATCAGTAGGCTCATTAGTTAAATAAGCCCAGTTAAAACTTAGATAAAAAGCATTTGTGCCATCGTCAATATCAGATTGATCGATAGTGACAGTAAAATCTTGATAAATTCCCGAACCTTCTTTGGCTGTTCTCAATTTGGTATCATCATCAGAATTCGAGCGATTAATGCTCAAGGCCCCAGTAGATAAGCCCAAAAAATCTTGTAATTCATCGGCACCATCATCAGAAGTAGCAGTTACAGGATTGATATCAGAATAATTAAAAGTACTAGCGGTCGTATTAGGATCATCTGTTTCCGTATGACGACCAGTAGTGATTAAAGCTTGGGAACTACCTGTAATAGGAGCTATTTGGGTAAAAATATTGCCGCTATCGCGAAGAGTATCCCCTGTTCCTTCCCAACCATTACCATCATTAAAATCAATAGAGTCTTCAAAGCCTGAATTGTTGAAGGTGACAGAAAACGCGATCGCAGGATTTGTAAAACCAACGTAGCTAAGTAATAAACCACCAGTAACCAGAGATATAGATTTGAAAGAATTTGATAAAGTCATGATTAATTAACAACAGGTTCGAGGACAAATAATTTAGATCGAGTTCAATTAAAAAATAAAATCAGCAGAGGTAATATCTGTAGCGCTAATCCCATCAAGGAGTAAGACATCTTTTTGCAAACTGTCGGAATTATCGAAATCTAGTTGGATCATCGTGTGAGAACCAAAACTGACAGCCTCAACATAGCCAGCATCAAATGGATTAGTTCCCGTAAAATCAATACCACTCAGTTCTCCCGTGACAATGGCACTAAAATCAATTAGGTCTTCCCCATCATCAAAATCTTCGATGATATCTACGCCATCGCTAGTTTTGGTGTAAACAAAAATATCTGCTCCTGAACCACCAGTAATGGTATCTTGACCTTCTCCTCCTGTAATAATGTCGGGAACATTGTCCGTTTCGGTAATCGGATCAGAGTAAGGATTTCCTGTCACTGTGTTGTAAATTGTGAGCTGATAATCTTCAACTTCTCCATCATCGAGAATTCCCGCGTCAAAATCGGTATCAAGATCGTCATCAGTACTCAGACGAAAACGAGCATAGGTAGTACCTGGTGTAATATCGTTGGGAATATCAGGAAGAGCACCGTTATTATTGTCCCAAGTTAGATCAATTGTTTGCAGACTAGAATTTGAGTTAACTGTTGTACTGACTGCTTCTCCCGATTCAAAATCACCATTGCGATTAAAATCAATCCAGCCAACTAACGTCGCGTCTTCTCCCGTGTCATTGGTGACATCAACGCTTACTGTATAAGAACTAGCTCCTGTTTCCAAAAGAGCAAAACTACTAACCCCATCTTCATCATCAGTTGAGCCTGTATTGCTATCATCATCGGCATTAGCCGCACTATTTTGTAAAGTCCCATCATCAGCATCAATTTCAGAACCAATAGTCAAATTTGCTCTAATACCATGACTTGCCCCACCCGCAGTTTCCGTCGTGAGGTAATCTCCTTGGCTAGGTGTAGAACTACCACTGTCAGGGGCGTCACCATAATCGAGAGTGACATCAACCGTGACAGTTCCCGAAGTATCGCTAATGCTGTCATCGATCGCGGCGGTGACGGTAAAACTATTATCTAAACTGCCATTGCTGCCCACTCCATCGACAATGGCGTCAAATTCAATAACAACAAATTCACTATCAATATCATCATCGGCGTTGGTGAGATTGCCTAAACTAAATATGACATCTTCGCCAGAATCAAAAATGCTATCGGCTCCTGCATCCGCGATCGCGCTACTGGGTAAATCAAAAGTAGGAGTAGTTGCTGCATTCCCCACAATTTGTGGATTGCTACCAATACCTGCATCATCAGAATACAACCCAGAACTTGCTCCAGAATCAGTAGAAACAAAAGCAACCTTCGTATTCCCGCTATAGGTTATGCCCACAGGCAGTGCATCAGTAATCTTAAAATTAGCACTTTCTCCTTCAGGAATTTCGACTGCTAATCTGTAACGTAAAATTTCACCAATAATTACATCCGTGCCGCTAGTAGAAACCTCTGATGTGCTCTCTAAAGTTTTAACCGCATCCAGAGAAGCAATTGTCACTGTGACAGCTGTATCGTTACTGTCTGTATAGCTATTAGGGCTAATACCTGAACCGTTGCGTTCCCCGTCTGGATCTCCCGAAGTAGCAGTTGTGTTATCAGAACCCGTAGAGTTACTAGCTGTTCCTGTCCCGTCTAAGCTTGTGTAGGTTATATTAGCTGTGTTATCAAAGGTGGTATCTGGAGCAACCGTACTGACAACATCGGCGCTGTAAGTAACTTCTACATTATCGTTAACCGCAAGTGAGTTATCAAGGGTAATATCGAGAGTGTTACCAGTAAACCCACCAGTATAAGTTACAGTAGCATCATTTATCTTGACATCTGTGATGCTGAGATTTTCTAATTCGTCAGGAAGATTGTCGGTAATATTGACATCGAAAGCAGTAGCTGTACCTGTATTAGAAAAAGTAACAGTGTAGTTTAAAGTATCACCTGCGTCGGCGGTGGCAGAATCAACAGCCTTTGCCACATCGGAGATATTTGGTTCGACAATATCAAGGGTAAGACCATTAGAAGTGCGGGTAGTTGAACCAGTGGCGCTAACTTGAAATTGATTATTGAGAACAGCATTAGCGGCTTGGTTACTACTAATATTCTCGACTAAAGCATTAAATTCAATGACGACATATTCGTTATCAGCATCATCATCAGAGTTTGTCAGATTACCCAGACTAAAGATAATATCTTCTCCCGAGGCGAAACCGCCATCGGAACCTTCATCAGCAATCACGCTACTGATTAAAACTGCATCAGCATCGGGCGCAGTAGCAGCATTTCCAGAAATATTAATATCGGTAATATTGTTGATATCGCTGTTGCTAGAAGAGATACCAGTTCCATTCGAGACAAAAGCAATATTGGTACTGCTATCACTATCTAGATAAATTAAACCAGCAGGTAGATTTTCCGTAATTTGGAAATTATTGGTGACACCTTCAGGAATTGCCACTTCTAAGCGATAACGCACAATTTCTGCGATCGCCACATCGTCATCGCTCGTATGAGATTCGGAAGTATTAACTAAAGTTTTAACTGGCTCCAGAGGATCGATTTGCACATTGCCACTAGAACTAGCAACATGATCGTTAGCTGAATTACTCGTGGTAACTCCATCCCGTTCTCCTGTGGTGGAACCCGCAGTTCCAGGAATATCTGAGCCTGTGGGGTTAGAAGTTGTTCCCGTTCCAGGAAGACTTGTATAAACGATATTGGCTGTGTTGGTAATTATTTCATCAGGATTAACATCGTTATCGACTGTTGCTGAATAAATGATGGTAATTTCCCCATCTGATGGCATTTGATCCACATCTACTGCGATCGCGCCAGTCCCCGTATCAAAACTCGGGGTAATAACCATATCACCAACATCAATATCTGCGCCACTGACAATGCCTGTACTAGTGCCACTACCACCGCTGCCATCGCCGTTATCCCAATCAATACTTTCAATGCCGACTAAAGTTAAACCATCAGGCACGGTATCTGTTAATTGAACTTCAAAGGCGGTAGCTCTACGGTTTTGACTACCATTATTATTGAAACTTAAGCTGAAATAAACTGTATTCCCCGAATCTGCCAGCACAGTATCACCAGAAAAGGTGGTGTTATTATCGCTCACTTCTTTAGTTAAGGAAATGGCAGGTTCTGTAATTTTGACATTAATCGAATTAGAACGAGCTAAAGTATCGGAATTAGCAAAGTTATTGCCTGTTCCAATTAGAACCTGAAAATTATTACTGCGATTATTGTTTTCATTATTAACATCGATATTGCCATTATTATCTTCTAAGTTATTAGCTAATAGGGCATTAAATTCAACAACAACATATTCTTGATCAGCATCGCGATCGGGGTTATTAAGATCACCAAATTTAAAATAAATATCTGTAGCAGCATTATATTCATCGGGATCGGGAATATCAGGATCAACAGGAGTTGTATCATCTCCGATATCAAAATTGGAGCCAACATTAACATCAGGAAGAATAAAAGTAGGCGTGACAGTCGCTTCTGTACTGCCTTGTACCCAAAGAGCTTCATTGGGATCTCCACTGATACTGGCAAAATCAGCAAAATCGCCTAATCCAATAGCCAAAGGATTAGCGTAATCAGTAGTAGTTGTGACAGAAGTAATGGGTGCATCATCAGAAATAAATGCGGCTGTGGCAGTATTATCGTCCAAAAAAACAAAACCACTAGGCAGACGATCTTGGACTTGAAAGTTATTTGCTGTCCCTTCAGGAATCGCCGTAACTAAACGAAAACGAATAATTTCTCCAATGGCGAGTCTCCGTCTTCCTGTAGTAGCATTATTATTATTATTTACTCCGCTAGCATCTTCGGGAGTATGGGCTTCAGAAGTTGCCACAATCGATTTAATGACTTCAGGCAGTTCAATGTCTACTGTGGCGCTATCGGTTGAACCCGTAAAATCTTCTCCGCCTTCGATATTGGCGTAGCTAACTAAAGTTGCGGTATTAGTTATTTGTTCAAGATCACGAGTATTATCAAAATCTTGATAG
This sequence comes from Cyanobacteria bacterium P01_F01_bin.143, assembly GCA_039190385.1. Classification (GTDB taxonomy): domain Bacteria; phylum Cyanobacteriota; class Cyanobacteriia; order Cyanobacteriales; family Xenococcaceae; genus Xenococcus. Next base: position 13,116 of record JBCCYD010000006.1, read on the forward strand.
GGAGCAATTTCATCAACTTCGAGATCAAAAGTAATAATCGCCAGATTTTCTCCCGAATCAGCATCATAGGGATCGAGAGCTCCCGCATCGGTATCGGTCGTGATTCCACTACCAGAAGCCGCTGTACTTCCAGGATCATCTAATTCAATCCCACTACCAAATAAGTCATCTCCTGAGCCATCATTATCATCTAACTCTGTGTAGGTGATAGTTGCACCTGTACCATCGGTGACTTCTAAATTTAACCCCGCATCGGGAATTTTGAACCCTGTAGGTAAATCATCCTGAATAGTGACATCAAAAGCACCTTTACGACTAGTTCCTTGGTTTTCTACTACCAGAGCAAAAGTTACAAGATCTCCTGCTTCTAGACCACCTGTAAGATCACTTGTTAAAGGAGTAGATGCTAAATCCGTAGAAGAAACAACTCCTGTAAAGCTAGTTCCCCCACCAGTGGCAAAAGTTACTCCCGAAGGAAAGCTAGAGCTAAAAGCAATATCTGTATTATCACTACTAAAGGCGACGACTCCCTTGGTAATATCGACCACATTGGGTTGATCTAAGGTGACTTGAATAATTGCATCGAGAAAAGAATTTTCGTTAAAAGTATTATTATTAGTCTGCCGAACTTGATTGGTAAATAACAGTCCATCTGCTGCTGGCTGATCATCTGCGGTTACAGTTACCAAAATATCAACTATCGAAGATTGGTTATCATCATCGTCAAAATCAGCGTAACTGTAGGTAAGACTATTACTGCCATCATTACTGACAGAAAACGTCAGATTAGGATTGTTACTACCTGCGTCTGTTCTAGTAGAAAAGGTATCTAAAGGACCATATTTAGTTGCTCCTGCACTGGGAGCCGTAGTACTAACTGTCGGATCAAATGTTGTGGAGGCAAATTCTGTTTCGGCATCAAATATCGGTAACGGAAAATAATCGATAAAAGTTAAATCTTCAACATCGGTTGTGGGAAGTTCATAGGTCAAACGATAGGTAATCTCATCCCCAGGGGCAACGTTAACGGCATTGGCATAACCTGTTAGGCCATCGCTAAGATCATTATCCGTATCGGCTCCTGTAAAAATCTCGCCATTGATTGCATAGATACTTTTGTAGAGATTGCCTGATTCAATTGCGATCGCAGCCGTAGTATCATCGTCTTCACTAAATCCTGTAGTACTTAGATCATCAACATCTAAGACTTCTCCATCAATAATCGCACTATTATCTAGGCGATCGCCAATATCAACCGAAGCATCGCCTGAAACAAAAGTATCACTATATTCTTGTTGGATTACGGTGCGAAAAATAATTTGTCCTTCGGTCGCGCCATTTGGCAAGGGAGGATTATTGTTTAACGAAATCCCGCCATCATTGAACCCACCATCGGGTACACCACCACCAATTAAAATGCCATCGCTATCATCAAAAGCACGAGTAATTAATTCATCAGAAATTTCAAAGGTAACGACTGTACTGCCATCAGTCGCGGGATTTGTGTCATTGCCAATTTGAGTTTCATCGACAATATAGTTTGTTATGTCAAAATTAGCAGCCAGACTTTGTTGACCATGTTCTGTAACGTATAAAGTGGGAGTAAAACTGGTATCAAATCTTTGACCATCGGAAAAGGTATCGAAGATATCGATGTTTTGAAAAGCAAAATAATCGGAGATTTGAAAATCAAGGGTATATTCTAAAACATCACCTGGGGTGTTCTCTGAACTAGAAATATTACTGACGGTTTTTTGAATTGCGATCGCTTGATCTTCTAGATCATGAGTCGGATCACTGGGACTCGTTGCTGTCGGTGGAACATAAACTTCTACCTCACTATCTCTAGAATCTTGAGGATTCCAAACATTATCATCACTATCGTTGATGCCATCGTTATCGCCTAATTGCGATTCATTCGTCGAGATAACATCATCACCCGTATCAGCATCGATAATGACATCGGAATTGGCATCGAGGCGAGGAATAAAGAATTCATAGGTTAAGACTAAATCTTCGCTGCCAGTAGTTCCTGTGACGCTGCTTATTTGTCTGGTGAGTGTGCCGCCAGGAGTGGGAATGCCATCGGAACCGAGATCATTTTCTGTGACGTTAACCGAACCAATGGACGTTAAACCACCATCATCAGGAGTAGCAATTTCTGTAATATTTCCTGATGCGATCGCAGAACCTGTAGAATCAACAATTGATACCACATCAACAAACTGCATATTATCAGGCAGAATGTCGGTGATATCGAGATTCGTAATGGTTTGTCCATCAGCTATGTCTACGACTAACTCAAACTGGCGGACAAAATTAGGGCCTGTCGCTGTTTCATCTTCGGGGCCAAGATATCTTTTGGTTAGACTAACAAGCTGGGGAGAAACAGTATCCAGGCTATCACCAGAAATATCTTCGTAAATGGGATCGTCGCTACCATCGGTTTCTTCTGTAGGAGTTTCTCCAAAAACAAAGCCACCTTGAGTTTGTAGATTAATGGCCGTGTCGAGATCGGAGTTGATATTGCCGTCTAGACTAATGCTGACATCTGCTTGCGGTTGGTCGGTGACAAAACTCCCAAAGGGAAGCTCGATCACAACCAGGGTATCTCCTGCTGTGAATTCTGTCGGATGAGTTACTGTTTGTTCGACACCAAAGACATTAAAGGTACTTGCACCAGTATTATCTAGCGTAATTTCTGTAGTTGTTACAGAAGAACCCAAATAAGAAGCGCTGTTAAAAGTTAGACCATCATCTCCATCGGCTCCTGTACTGTCGATGTAGAAGAGAAGAAAAGGCCCATAACCAGTGACATCTCCTGTATTATCGAAGCCTAGGGTTAGATCAAGACTTTCGCCGATGAAAGGCTCGCTTGGTAAAGAGATTGCGGTACTAGGAATTGCAGCCATAACAAATAACTAGATATTGATGTATTTATTTTTCTTGGTAAAAACCAATTACTAAATACATGTTTATTGCTCAATGAATATCCTTGATCTAGTTTTCTGACATCCGTAAATTGGCGTAATTTTCCTTATTATTATCAATGTTTATTTATCTCTCAAGCAATCATCAAGTTCAGAATAATCTTATTTTAAGCTTAGTTAATCCCGGCGATCGCTAGGATTAACTAAGTCTTGAGATTTCATTCTCCGACGTAGGCGATCGCATCCAAATAATCCTAAGACAAAAGCAATGCCCACTGTGGGAGAAAATTCAAAGGGAACTTCCTGAATTTGAAAATTATCGACGAACAAACCAGAAGTATCGCCCACTCCATCGACATCAACTACACCTAATCCCACAACATAGGTTCCAGCAGGCAAGGTAGTAGAATAGAGATCATAGTCGCTCAGACCATTACCGCCAGTATTGGTTCCACTAGTAAAAGAAGTGTCACTAGTGGACAAGCCCGCACCAGCATCAGCTAATACATTTATAGTTCGAGTATCAATAGTTGAACTAGTGTCATAAATAGTAACAAACCCATAGTCTTGATCGCCAAATGTCGCATTATTAGAGTCATTAGTCAGAAAATGCCAATTGAAACTCAGCGTAAAATCTTCATCGACTGTAATTGTTTGTCTAATAGCCGAACCTTCTTTGGGAGTTCTGGTTCCGCTGAGCAACCCGTTTTCGCGATTTATATTTAAAGCATTTTGATCTAGGCCTAAAAAGTCTTGTAGATTAGTGAAGGAAAAAACGCCTGTGGCATCTTGACCATCGGCACTAACTTGATCATTTCCCGAAAAGTTAAATTGACTACTTCCTGAACTTTCCGAACCAGCATTAGTTGAATCATCATTTCTCGCTGTAGTTCTCGATTCATCTTGTTGGTCAAAACATTCCCCACTAAAAAAAGCAATATCAGGACAACCTGTATTGATTAAAGCTTGTTTATTTATATACTGAAGTTGATTTTCAAAATCTTGTTGAATACTGGTATCTCCCGTTGTTGTCCAACCATCAAAATCACTTTCAAAATCCGTATTTTCAAAAGTTACAGTGAAAGCCTGAGCTGGACTAATCGAGAGTAAGCTACTAAGACTGATAAAGCTTAATAAGCTAACAAGAGGGATGACTTTTTTAGAGTGAATAAACATTGGATATTGATTAATTATAGAAAAGAGATAGAGCGAAATTTAAGATACTCACGAAAAAAATAATTGGAACTAAAATACGAGATTATTAGCGCCCAAGGTAGTTTCATTGATATCAGCATTACCCGTATCTACCACCAAGGCGAGATCTTTAGGTAACAAGCTGCCAGAACCATCAAAGTCAATTTGCACCATTGTCCCAGTTGCCCCATAATCGACCAGGACAACATAGCCATCGGAAATAGGATCGGTTCCGGTGTAACCAACTTCATCTCGTAATATTTGTGTCAGCATAATCTGATCACCACCACTACCAACGGTAAATCCGTTAATAATATCGACCCCATCACTGGTTTCGCTATAGCAGAAATGGTCAACTCCAGCGCCCCCAGTTAAAGTATCCTGGCCTTTATAGCCCGCAATTACACTGCCGCCAGCATCGGCGGTAATGCTATCTGCCCCATCGGTGCCTCCCATACCACTACTGACAACGCAAATATGATAGTCTTCCACTTCCCCATCGGAAAGCAAACCAGTTGAATCAGAGTTTTCAATGGTATCGAGAGCCGAATCTGTACTGAGACGGAAGCGAGCATAGGTTTCACCTTCTAAAAGAGTAGGAGTAGAAGTACCAATATCACTCCAAGTAAGAGTTGCAGTTTGCTCAGAGCTACTACTAGAGACAGTCGCGGTTGCTGCTTCGTTCGCGTCAAAAGCTCCATCTTGATTGAAATCGATCCAGCCGACTATAGTTGCATTACTACCTGTATCGTTAGTGAGATCAACAGTAACGCTATAATCTGTATCTCCTTCTTCGAGAGTCGCGAGGAAATTGACGCCATCTTCATCGTTGTTGAGGTCATTATCATCTGCGATCGCGCTACTATCTTGCAAAGTGCCATCATCTTCATCTACCGTATCCCCAATAAATAAATCACTAACAATAGTGTGGCTAGCACCCGAATCACTACTAAGAGTTTGATAATTTCCTGTACCTGTACTAGAACCAGTATCGGGGGCATCACCATAATCGATTCCGCCTTGGACAGCAAGTTGATAATCTTCGACTTCTCCGCTATCAAATTGTCCTACTGAATCCGTATCTTGAAGACTGCCCAAATCAAGAGTAGAATCTGTTGTAACCCGGAAACGAGCATAGGTTGTGCCGCCAAGAACTCCCGACAAACCACTCCAGGTAAGAGTTGTATTCTGACCGCCGATCGCATGGGGTACGGTTTGGGTTACCGCTTCGCTGGCTTCAAAATTACCATCTTGGTCCAAATCAATCCAGCCAACTAATTTGGCATCACCACCAGTTTCGTTGGTGACGACTAGATCCACTGTATAGTCGTTGCCGCCGTTATTCCCGTTACTCAGAATATTGTTAAAGGTAACCCCATCTTCATCATCGATATTGTCATTATCATCAGCAACAGCATCTCGATCTTCTAAGGTGCCATCATCAGCATCAACCGAACCACCAAGATAAAGATCATCAATAATGATATGACTTGCTCCACCATTGTCAGCCAGAGTTTGATAATCACCAGCACTATTGCCAGAAACTCCATCATCGGGCGCATCACCATAATCCACCCCAATGATATTTATTTGATAATCTTCAACTTCCCCGTCGGTTAAATTTCCTGTGGAATAGCTAGTAGTCAGAGTCGTTGTATCGCTGCTGAGGCGGAAACGAGCATAGGTAATGCCTTCGCTAATATCTTCCGAGGTAAATCCATTGCCGTTGTTGTCCCAGGTTAGGGTTACAGTCTCAGAACTAGTGTTCGTAGAAATTGTTCTGATCACAGCTTCATCGCTATCAAAAGTTCCCGAGCGATCAAAATCAATCCAACCAATTACTTCTGCATCCCCACCTGTATTGTTAAAGACACTTACATCAACGCTGTAGCTCGTATCACTTGTTTGAATATCTGTTGAAGTAAAAGTAACACCATTCTCATCATCTACCTCAACAGCTAAAACAGAACCGGGAATATTGATTGGACTTGTTATTCCTGGACCTTCATATTGAAGAGTTAAACTTTGAGAACCAGTAGCCTCAAAAAATTCTACTTGAATTGGATAATAACCGGGAGCGGAAAAGGTAAAATCACCAGATTGAGTGGCAGAAGCATGCTCGCCATCATTATTAACAACGAGCGTATCTTCAATAGAAAGGGTCGAACCATCATCAGAAGTCGTATAGAAAGTATAGGTTCCCGCCGTTGTAATGTTTATAAAACCCGTATAGCGAATACCAAAATCGTCCGTATCCCCTTGATCTGCATTAGCCACTAAATCGAGGTCAGGATCTAATGTGCCGACTACATCAGCGCCGCTTTCTGGGATATCATCAACGCTATCGACATCACTTGTAAGGTCGAAATATTCGTAATTTAGTTGCCCTAACGTAGTTTGATCATCAGCATCAGCATCATCATTCTGTTGTGTCCCGTCGTCAGCATCGATATTAGAACCTAAGAACAAATTGCGATCGATTCCATGAGCAGCACCGCCATCACTGGCCGTAGTTGAATAATCTCCTGTGGTAGTTCCCGAAGCAGTATCAGGAGCATCACCATAATCGGCTGCATCGATAGTAATGGCATAATCTTCCACTTCTCCACTACTGAGTAGACCAGTTGAGTAGCTAGTTGTCAGAGTTGTCGTGTCGTTACTAATGCGGAAGCGAGCATAGGTTGTGCCAGGCAGAATATCAGTGGGAATAGTGCTCCAGGTTAAGTTTACTGGATCACTACTATTAGCAGACGCGCTAACAGCTTCATCGCTGTCAAAAGTCCCCGATTGGTCAAAATCAATCCAACCGACTACAACTGCATCATTTCCAGTAGTATTAGTGACATCAACATCTATGCTGTAGGAACTATCGACTACTCGGAGATTAGAAACAGCAGTAAAATCAACTCCATCCTCGTCATCAGTACTATCATTATTATCGGCAGTCGCAGCATTATTTTGTAATGTTCCGTTATCAGCATCGGGTGCAGTACTCCCAAGACTTAAACCACTAATAATAGTATGAGCTGCTCCATCATCATTTGCGGTGGTTTGATAATTACCTGTTCCTGTCCCTGTTCCCGTATCCGGCGCATCACCATAATCGGTAGCAGTTATAGTGATTTGATAGTCCTCAACTTCCCCATTAGTTATTGCCCCAGTAGGATCTAATGTTGAAGATGTAGAGACAACAGAAATATCATCAACTCCAACCTCAATCACACTATCGTTGCTAACATCTGTAGCAATAAATCGTAAATAAACAGTCGAACCACCAAAGCTATCTAAAGAGGCATTAAACGTTGTCCAGCTTCCAGTTTGCGTAGCAGTTGGAGTTTCGTTCAATAGAGTTGAGAGCAGAGCATTATCTGAAGTCTGACGAAGTTCTATGGTGAAGTTATCGTCATTAGCCTGACTCACTGATAAATAATACTCAAGTGACAAGTTAAGCGAATCAAAAACACTAGGTAAAGTGAAATCAGGAGAATCAACAGTTGTTACCCCGTCAGGAGTACCACTAGTGATATCAACATCCGTATTAGTATCACCAGAACCAGTAACTAATGCATTAGGAGAACTATTGGCTTCGAGTTGATCATTACTTGCATCCCCAAAGCGATCGTGAGCTACGGGATCATCAATAATCCATTGACCATCCTCGTCAAGTGTTGCAGTATCAGTCCCATCGGGATTGACTGTCCAACCAGTGGGACTACTATCAAAATTTTCTGAAAAAATGCTTGTTTCATTATTACCAAGACGAAAACGAGCATAGGTTGTGCCCGCAGTAATTCCAGGGAGTGAACTCCAAGTCAGGGTTTGAGTTCCACTGCTAGAAACTGTAACGCTAGTAGATTCATCCGATTCAAAAGTACCACTACCATCAAAATCAATCCAACCAGCAAGGGTAACATCAGCACCTGTGGTATTATTTACATCCACATCAACGCTATAGCTAGTATCGGTGGTTTCGAGATTAGAGGTAAAAGTTACGCCATCTTCATCGTCAGTGTCATTATTATTATCTCCATCTGCACCGACGCTATCTTGCCCATCACTTTCAGCATCGATAATACTACCAATATTAAGACCATCCACAATATCATGGCTTGCCCCACTACTAGCGATCAGAGTTCCATAGCTATCAGGCGCATCTCCATAATCGGTTCCGCCTCCAACAAAGATTAGATAATCTTCTACTTCTCCACCATCTAGCTCACCAGTGGCAGTGCTAGTAGTCAGATTTGTAATATTGTCATTAAGTCGGAAGCGAGCATAGGTTGTGCCCCCAACAATTCCAGGAAAAGAATTCCAGGTAAGCGTAGTACTTAGATCAAGCTCATCAGTAGTAAGAGTTCCACTAGATACTGCTTCATCAGCATCAAAAGTTCCAGATTGGTCAAAATCTATCCAACCAATGATTATTGCATCACCACCAGTACTATTGGTGTAATCTACCGTAACGCTGTAAGACGTGGTAGAAACATCGAGAGTTGAGTTGAAGGTAACTCCATCTTCATCATCATCATCGTTATTATTATCAAGATCATCAGCAGTTGCGGCAGTATTCTGTAATGTTCCATTCTCCGCATCTACAGTAAGACCAAGCTTTAAGCCATCGGTAATAGTGTGACTCGCTCCACCATCAGCTAGAGTTGTGGCATATTCCCCTGGACTGGGATTAGTTTCCCCAACTGTTACATCGGGTGCATCACCATAATCTATCCCAACAATATTAATCTGATAATCTTCAACTTCCCCGTCACTAAGTTGACCTGTGGAGTAATTGACATCTAAGGTATCATCAGTGCTCAAACGGAAACGGACATAGGTATCACCATCGGTAATATCTGCAGGAATACTGCTCCAAGTAAGAGTTTGACCAATTGCATCAGCACCAAAAGTGGCAGTGGTTGCCTCATCACTGTCAAAGGTTCCTGATTGATCAAAGTCGATCCAACCAATTATTTCTGCGTCATTTCCAGTGTCATTATTAATGTCTACTGTGACACTATAGCTAGTGCTATCAGTTCTAAGTGTACTACCAAAAGTTATGCCATCTTCGTCATCAGTAGAACCATCATTAAGCGCATCGTCATCAGCAGTTGCTCCAGTATTTTGTAAGGTGCCGTCGTCAGCATCAACGTTAGCACCAATACTTAAATTAGAATCAATAATATGAGATGGCCCATTATCGTTAGCTGTAGTGCTGTAATCTCCTGTCGCCGTGCCAACTCCAGTATCACGGGCATCACCATAATCTATCCCAACAGTTAGTTTATAGTCTTCGACTTCTCCATCACTCAGTTGACCAGTAGCATAATCACTATCTAAATTACTATCAGTACTCAGACGGAAACGACTATAGGTTGTCCCCGCAGTAATTCCGGGTAAAGAATTCCAAGTAAGAGTTTCAGTTCCGCTACTGGTGACAGTAGTGCTAGCAGCTTCATCACTATCAAAGGTTCCTGATTGATCAAAATCTATCCAGCCAACAAGAGTAGCTGTTGTTCCTGAGCCAGTTGGTGCAGAAATATCTATGTTATCAATATAGGCATCATCTCCAGTACCCTGATTGACTATCCCACGAGATTGAATAGTAATGGTAGTGGTGCTAGTTAAGAAAGATTGAGGAATGGAAACACTAGCAAACTCACCAGCAGCAGTACTATCTGTAGTACTATCATCAATGGTAAAGACTGTAGTAGGACTGCCACCAATACCGTCATCAATTATGATATCGTAGCCTTCATTTGCGTTATCTAGAGAGTTTTGTGAATAGTTAAAGCTTAAGGTTGCATCGCCAGTAGCAGAGGAAAAATCAAATTGGCGAGAAATACTTGCTGTATCATCTTGAATATGTAGGATGCCACTTTGGATATCAATATTACCATTATTTTCATCAGTAGTTTCCCCAGTTTCTGTCCATCCCGCAAGCCAACCGCTACCCCCTGTATAGTCAGAAGAAAAATCATCACTAACAGAAATAGTAGAGGATGGAAAATTGAGATTTACATCTACATCCACTGAATAAGATGAATTATCAATCTCTAAATTAGAAGTAAATGTTACACCATCTTCATCATCGGTATTATCTATATCATCAGCAGTCGCATCAGTATTTTGTAATGTGCCATCATCAGCATCAATGTTAGTTCCCAGACGAATATCAGTATCGATAATATGACTTGCACCATCATTTTCAGCAGTAGTTTGATAATCTCCAGTTCCTATGCCACTAGAAGTATCAGGTGCATCACCATAGTCTACGGCAATATTAATTTTATAATCTTCGACTTCTCCATCGTCTAAAAATCCTGTAGATGCGAGGGGGTCAGGTACGTCTACATTGACAGTAACATCTTCAGTAAAGGTGATATCAATATCATCAACACTTGCCTCGATGACATCACCCGTAGTAGTTCCATCATCAGAAAGGAACTCTAAATAAACTGTTTCTCCTTCGAAGCCACTAAAGTCATAGGATTGGCTAAATGCTGTCCAAGTTGCAGTCTGATTTGCATTGGGTTGATCTGTTACAAATGTTTCAATAACTGTATCGTCTGATTCCCTGACTATACGAGCAATAAACCCATTATCTCCAGGATCTGCTCCACTATTATCAACAACACCTAAATAATATTGGAATGATACATCGTAAGAGACAGTATCGGCAGACAAAGAAAAGTTAGGAGAACGAACTGTAGTAACTCCGTTATCAACATCTTGATTCGTTCCTGCCCCAGTCACCAAAGAACTGCTACCACTGAAAGGAGCTAATTGTACATTAACTCCGCCTCTAGTTTCAGAAGAGGGACTTCCAATTTCCCACTGACCTTCTCCTGCTGAATCTGCTCCATCAGTACCATTGGGGTCAACATCCCAACCAGTAGGACTACTATCAAAATTCTCTGAATATACTGTAGTGGTTACAGGAGTAGTAGTACTTTCTGTTGTAGTGGTAAAATTAGTACTTAATCTAAATCTAGAATAGGTAGTTCCTGAAACTAGACCAGGAAGGGAATCCCAAGTGAGAGTTTCGCTCCCACTAGTAGAAACAAGTACACTAGCTTCTTCATCCGCATCAAAAGTTCCCGACTGGTCGAAATCGATCCAACCAGTGAGTAGAGCATCTTCCCCGGTGGTATTAGTAACATCTACATCCACGCTGTAGGAAGTATCAGTCAGAGAAAGATTTGTCCCAAAGGTTACACCCTATTCATCATCGCTACCATCAGTATTATCATTATCCGCATCAGTATTTTGTAAGGTGCCATTGTCAGGATCAACGATGCTACCAATATTCAAACCAGTTGTGATACCGTGACTAGCACCTGTATCGGCTGAAGTAGTTTGATAATTACCTGTTCCTGTGCCAACGCTTGCATCAGGAGCATCACCATAATCTAAACCAATGGTAATTAGATAATCTTCGACTTCCCCATCGGTCGCTGCACCCGTGGCATAACTAGTATCCAAATTACCGTCAGTGCTGAGGCGAAAACGAGCGTAGGTTGCACCATCAATGATGCCAGGGAAAGAATTCCAAGTGAGAGTTTCTGTACCACTACTACTAACAGTGGTACTAACTGCTTCATCACTATCAAAAGTACCTGATTGATCAAAATCTATCCAAGCAACTAGCGTGGTACTACCAGTAACATTTACATCAACATCAACACTAAATGTTGTATCCGTAGTCTGCAAAGTAGAAGTGAAAGTGACTCCATCATCACTATCTGCTGTAGCATCGCTATTTTGCAACGTTCCATCATCGGCAGAAACTCCACTACCAATGCTTATGCCGCTAACAATGGTATGACTGGCTCCTGAATTAGCAGCCGTGGTTTGATAATCGCCTGATCCTGTGCCACTTGTCGTATCCGGAGCATCACCGTAATCAGTCGTAGTTGCATTGGTTAAACCAAAATCAAAACTGTAATCGTTAGTTCCCGAGGCACCTGTCGTAAAACTAATACTAGGAAGACCACCACTATTAGTTGCATCAGAATCTATCTTGTCGCTACCATCACCATTAGTATTTTGTATTGTTGCTAAATAGCCATCGAGAGGAGATCCAGAAGTGAAATTACTCGCAGCCAAACGTATTTCGTAATCAGTGAAAGGTTCGAGTCCCGAGAAATAATATTCCCCATCAGAAGTTGTCTCAGTATCAATTAAAATACCGCTACTATCGTAAAGCTCAACGGTTATGGTGTCATTGCTTCCTGTACCGTTACCGACAAAGTCAAAATTAGTTTCCCCCGCATTTTGAATTCCATCTTGGTTGGTATCATCCCAAATCCGATTGCCGACTTCAATATCCGAGGCGGCATAGATAAATTCGAGATCTCCTAAACCATTAGATTTCCCGAACGTGTCAGCATCAGTATTACTATTGTAAATATCAAGTCCGCTATCACCATTACTAGCAAAGTGGCCAGCAAAGCTGCCATCTTCGGTATTAAACCATTCAAATCCACCAGTAAAAGCGTCAATCGGATCTTCTGCTGTCGTGACCACTTCAGTAAAACCTGGAACTACTGTTAGGCCACCCTGTGCAGATTCACTGTGTAATTCATTACTATCATTAGCTCCACCATTTTCAAAAAATTCGTTGCCGAATAATTCTCCGTCAGGATCATTATTGCCATTGATATTATCGGTGGTGACATGGGTTTCAATAGTCCAAGTTCCCGTATCTGGATCTAAAATCGCAGCTAGCAGATCTCCTCCCGAATTGCCTATAAAATCGGAATCTCCAGTGCCATCAGGTCTATTTACTCCTTGTCCAATTTGGTCTCCCCAGCGATCGCGAAAACCCAAAAGCATATTCCCATTAACATCGAAGTCAATATCACTAAGAATCGGTTGAGTATACGCTTGTTCTGTAGCTGTTGTAATAATATCAGTGGGAAAAGAACTAACCCAAGGATGCCAATTAGCACTAGGTTCTTCTGCACCTAATGAAGTGTTTGAAGCAGAATCTCTTTCATAATTTAAAGGAAAATCTAAAACTTGGACAGGCGCAGCAGTGGGATTTTCGGGGTCAAAGGTATATACAAAAGCCCGCAGATCACTAGCAGAAGTTGTATCGTCACTTCCTCCTACGCCATTGGGTGTGCCTTCATTGCCATCAGCATCAAACTGTGCCGAGTTGACCATCCCAAAATAGACTAGACCATCGCGAATTGATAGAGCAAAAGGTCTAATATTAAGTTCAGGATTAACCCCTAAATCATCACCATTATTGATAATGCCTGTGATCAGATCGTAACTATCGATATCACTACTATCAGGAGTCGCAGGAGTTAGAGGATCGGAACTATCGCCGACAGGGACTCGATATAATTTGCGATCATTGAGATTTACTGCCCACAGAGTCGTGCCATCGGGAGATAATTCTAAATCTCCTAAACCATATTTGCCGACAGCATCAAAAACAGCATTCCCCCCAGCTGTATCTTGACTAACTCCTTGATCGTTCTCCCAGCTATAGCCGATCGCATCAGAGTCGATCGCGCCGCGAGGATCAACGACATCATCTAATCTGGCAAAAACACTGACATTTCCTGTCGTACCAGTACCAGTACTATTATCAACGGTATAAATAATACTGGTATAAGCTGCACCAGTAGCATCATTTGTTACCGCACTAGCATCATTATCATTGGTAAAATCAATTGTGCCTAAAAGAGCTGAATGACGCTTATAGAAACTTCCTGCAAACAAAGTCTCACTTTCACGATGATAAGCTAAACCATTAACTGTTCCTATTTCTTGAACGCTGGCTCTTTGTGTATAAGCATTTTGCGATTGATCATCAAAGTCATTGTAGTTATGGATGACGATCGCCGAACCTGTCCCAACTCCCTCAACATAACAAACAGTTATTAGACTAATATCACTACCATCACCACTGGTTACCTCATGGCCGCGATGAATTCCTAAATCCATCGTGGTTGCTGTACTTGTAAAGGCAATATCGGAAACTGTATCGTTAGCAACCCCAGCTAAGGAAGTTGAGACAAAGCCACTGGGTAAGGTAAATTCTATTCTGACAGGATCAGTCGTATTAATATTTAGCGTATAAGTTCCATCTTCTCCTGTAGTAGCAGTTCCTACCACAACTTCTGAGGCATTATAGGCAGTAACAGTAATGCCTTCTACCCCAGATTCTTCGGCAAAACCTACTCCTCTAGCTGTGCCGTCGTTGACACCGTCGCTGTCGTAATCGTTAAAGACAGTTCCGGAGATGACATAACTATCAGTAAAATTAGTAGTCGCGATCGCGTTAGAATCTAAACCAACCGCTATCAATTCAAACCTTGAATTTAGCGAATCGAAAGAATCAACAAACCAACTAGTCTCAATATTCCCATCGACTACACCGTCTAAATCTCCTGCTACTATATTTCCTGCCTCATCATAAAAGGCCAAACCATCGGTAATTTGCCAAGGCTGATGTTCTGGTCTGGTATTATCTCGTCCATCAGTATGCAGCACTTGGAGCTGAATCGTTTCTCCCAGTGCAAAGCCCGATCCTGAAATAATAGCTGTTTCGCCAGGAGCGTAATCTCCTTGGTCAGTAGTCACCGTTGCGAAAGAATGAATCAGGTTATCCAACTTATTAATCCTCTAGAATAAACTGTGTAGTCTCATTAAAAATTTAATAAGAGTCAAAGTCAAAAATATACTGAACAATAAACTTTATAAATACTTGATACTTCTGGCATAAATACGTAACTATTTCCTAGGAAAATTCTTAAATTTACTTCCTAGTTCATATAGTTACTTATACATAAATTTGAACTATATAAATTTAGTGTCAATTTCTAATTATTGTCATCAGTAAATAACACAATTACCATCAGTAAATCGTACTATAAATACTCAAAATATATAGTGCTACTTCAGTAGAATTGCTGAGTAGTATATTTTGTTCTATACGACAACCGGTCTTTTGCTTTCTATTTCTTCGGATGATATTTTTTACAGGGCGATCGCATTATTAGAAGATCGCTCTTGTTTATTTTAAAGTTTTAAAAAAGGTGTGATAGTGAAGCAAAAATTATTTTTAAAGATCCTAAGCAATCTCGTAATTTCATCTTGTTTAATCAATTTAACTACCAATGCTAACGCTACGGAAAAACAAACATCCGTTGATCTGTCTCCGGCGACAACGATTAAAGAACCACAGTTGCAGTTGTCACAGCTAGATGATGGCGTTGCTGTTATCGACAGCCTTGAACTGCGATCAACCACAAACGGAATTGAAATCATTATTAATAATGTCAGTGGCGAAATACTTCAAAGTATTACTTATGCCGATGGTAATAGCCTGATAGTAGAAATTATCGATGCTCGATTAGAATTACCCGAATCAGAATTCGCCTCAGAAAGTCCCGATGAAGATATTATTGCGGTGACGGCTACCAATATAGAAGACGATATAGTCAGGCTGACAATAACAGGAGCAACAACAGCACCTACCGGGGAGATAGTACAGAGCGATCGCGGTTTACAAATAAGTGCGATCTCATCTCCCATAGAAAGTGCGATCGCTGACAATCAAATTATCGATATTATTGTTACCGCAGAGAAAAAGCCCGAAAACTTACAGGATGTCCCCATTAGCATCACAGCCATTACCGAACAAGAAGTAGAAGATGGAGATATCACCTCTTTTCAAGATATTGCCAATAATACGCCGAACTTTACAACCTATAACCCCAGTCGTAACTTTGTAAACTATAGTGTCCGAGGCTTTAGTAACTTTAACTTTGTCTCCCGCGATTCGGTTGCTTTTTATATTGATGATGTCCCTTACGATTATGTCAACTTCTTGGGGGTAGAAATCTTCGATATCGAACAAGTAGAGGTATTGAGGGGAGCGCAAGCTACTCTTTATGGGAGAAATGCTCAAGCGGGGGTAGTTAATATTACCACTAAACGACCAGCCGAGGAATTTGATTTTAGCGGTAATATTGGTTACGGGAACTTTGATAATCTTGACGTGCAGACCAGTGTTAGTGCACCGATTATCGAAGATAAATTATCGTTTCGTGCCTCTGGCAGCTATGAAACCAGAGACGGCTTTACGGAAAATACTTTCCTTGATGAGGAGATCGATACTCAGTCGGGCTCAACTGCCAGAGGTAAATTACTTTGGACTCCCACGGAAAATGTCAGCGTAGCGTTTAATGCTTCTGTGGACGACTATAACGATGGCCCTCAGCCTTTTGTCGCTCTCGATAGCGAAGATCCATTTACCGTCGAACAGGATTTTATTGGTTTTAATAAACTCGATACTAATACTCAATCTATTAGAATCGATTATGAACATTCGGCATTCCGTCTCACTTCTATTTCCGCCAGACGCTTTTCTAGTTCAGAGTTTCAACTTGATGCCGATATTTTTACCCCTGCTACAGCAAGCACCGCTATTCAATTTGTCGATATACATTCAGATTCCATTAGTCAAGAAATTCGGTTGCAATCTCCCGAGAGCAGCGATCGCTTTCAATGGCTGGCGGGAAGTTATTTAGAATTTAGAGACTTTGATGTTAATGAAAGTGGTTTTACTACTAACTTTGGCAGCAATTCTACTGAAGCCGAAGTAGATGAGGATACTTTGGCTTTCTTTGGTCAGGTTAGCTACAAGCCCATTGAAGCTTTAACCTTAACTGCGGGCTTACGTTACGAAGATTTTGACACTAAGGTAAATAACGCAATTACTTTTGCTGTACCAGGAGCTGACCCCATCGTCACCAGTTCTTTTGATGATGTGGAACAAAATGATGATATTTTGTTACCTCGTTTTGTAGCGCAATACCGTTTCAACCCTAACTTAATGGCCTATGGTTCGATCGCCAGGGGCTACAAGCCAGCAGGAATCAATTTTTCTTCAGATATAGAAGAAACATTAACCTTTGATACTGAAACTTCAACCAACTACGAAATTGGCTTAAAATCATCGTTTTTAGACAATCGCTTACAACTCAATGTTGCGGCTTTCATCAGTCCCGTAGAAGATTTTCAACTAATAGCATTTGATAATGATTCATTTGACAGACTAATTGGCAATGCCGATGCCGATATTGCTGGTTTTGAAATTGAAATGCGAGCTACTCCTGTTAAAGGATTTGATGTAATCGCTGGTTTTGGTTTTGTAGACACTAGTTTTGATGAGTTTAGCGATCCGTTTGATAACGAAGAGCTTGACGGAAATAATCTCCCCTATGTCCCTGACTACACATTTAATTTGGCTTTACAATATCGTTTTCCTACAGGCATTTTTACCCGAGTAGAGTTGCAAGGATTTGGACAGAGCTTTTTTGATAATGATAATGATTTCCAGCAGGATGCCTATGCTCTATTTAATGCCCGTATTGGTTACGAAAGAGATAATTACGGCATTTATGTTTTTGCCAACAACATCTTCGATACTGAATATCTAACAACAGCATTTGATTTTGGCTTTTTGGGTGAGATTGCTAGCTTTGGCGCACCGGCAACCTTTGGTTTTCAAGTCAAAAGTAAGTTTTAAGCAGGATGGTAATTTTTCCCAATAACGGCATGGGCAACGAGTCAATTGCGATCCTTCTCTACCCAGGGTTCACAGCCTTAGATGTTGTGGGCCCGCAATATATGTTTGCTTCAATGATGGGAGCAAAAGTGCATTTAGTTGCGAAAACAATGGAGCCTGTAGCGTCCGATACCGGATTTTCGATCATGCCAACAGCGACTTTTAACGACATGCCAGAAAAGCTAACAGTTTTGATGATCCCAGGGTCGGGAAAAGGCGTATTACAGACCATGCAAGATAGCGAGACAATGGATTTTGTCCATCAGCAAGGACTTAATGCCGAATATGTGACCAGTGTGTGCACTGGTTCGCTTATTTTGGGAGCAGCGGGTTTGTTAGAAGGCTATCGGGCAACTTCGCATTGGATTGGTCTTGAGTCTCTCGAACAGTTTGGGGCTACTCCTGTCAATCAAAGGGTCGTGGAGGATCGGAATCGAATCACTGCGGCTGGTGTTTCGGCAGGTCTGGATTTTGGACTGACAATGGTCGCTAAATTTCGTGGTGATCTTTACGCCCAAAGCACGCAACTTTTAGCGGAATATGCTCCTGAACCACCATTTAATGCGGGTTCAAAAGAGACTGCTCCAGCTAAAGTTCGTCGATACATAGAGGGTCTGTTTGCAGGTTACAGTGAGAAGGTGATCCAGGCAGGACAAGCTGCCTATCAAAGTTATATCACTCCCAAAGATCCCTAATCTGGTACTGGTTCTTTATCTAATCCTTTAATCAAAAACTTTAACGGGTTTATGTCAATTAGTTTTAGTATAACCTTTGATTTTTAAATTAGGAGTACGTTTTAGATCATGAATAAATGGGGATTACTGGCCAGTTTATATGTCGCTCAATTCTTACCGATCGCTTTTTTTGGGCAAACTTTACCCGTGTTCTTGCGTCAGCAGGGAGTTTCCTTAGAATTGATTGGTTTAACTAGCTTACTCAGCCTTCCCTGGACACTTAAAGTCTTTTGGGCACCCTTGATAGACCGTTATGGTTGGACGAAATGGGGACATTATAAGTTTTGGATTGTGGTAATGCAAAGCTTGATGGGAATTGCCATTATTACCTGTGCCTTTCTCGATTTAGAAACCAATTTTCAACTTCTACTTATCGCTATGTTCGTTGCTATCACTTTTGCGGCAACTCAAGATATTGCTACCGATGCTTTAGCGATCGAAATTCTCACGCCATCAGAAAGAGGTTTTGGCAACAGTATTCAAGGTGCTGGCGGTTATTTGGGTGCGATTCTAGGCGGTGGTGTAATTCTTATTTTGTTAGATACTTGGGGCTGGACACGCAGCTTATTAATTATGGGATTGGTAGTTCTCTTATTACTTTTCCCCGTCCTCTCCCATCGCGAAAAGCTCAGTATTCCTCAAACAGATTATCAACTTAGCTTCTCTGCACTAAAAGGCTTTTTTGCCCAGTCCAGAATAGGAGGCTGGATTGTAATTCTCATTGTTTATATGATGGGTATAACTATTTCTAGTACGATGTCTCGCCCTCTACTAGTAGATCTAGGAATGTCTTTAACCGATATTGGAGTGATGAACGGCATTGTCTCTTTTAGTGGGGGTTTTATTGGATCTATTTTAGGCGGATTTTTACTCAAGCCCTTGGGAAGAAAAAGAGGGTTAATCATTTTCGGAGGGTTAATGGCAGTGGCAATTTCTCTTTGGATTTTACCCACATTAGGTTTTACGAGCTTGCCCTTACTCTATGCGATCGCTACTGGTTTACATTTTACCTACAGTATGTCTTGCGTCCCGATGTTTGCAATTGCCATGGATAATAGCAGACCAACAAATGCCGGATTTGATTATACTTTGCAGATTACAATTATTTTTGTTGGGAGCTTGATCGCTGGTGGTTATAGCGGTTTTCTCGCCCAAGCTTTCGGCTATGGAGGTGTTTTTGCGATCGCTTCTGGGTTATGTTTGGTTGGGGTTTTACTAGTTCACTTTTGCTACAAAAACCCAGAGCAATAGGAAAGTCCTTTATCCTGCTACTCTTCTAATATTCCTTTAAGATGATTGAGTAGCCTAAAATTAAGCAAGATGGTAGCAGGTAAATCTTCTTTGACAATTCCTCCTTTAGAAAATGGCGATCACTTAAATCGTTATCAGTTTGAAAGGCGTTATGCTGCCATGCCTCATTTGAAAAAAGCTGAATTAGTGGAAGGAGTTGTTTATATGCCCGCAGCCTTGAGATTCAACAATCATGCTGAACCCCATAGTCATATAATGGCTTGGTTAGTTGTTTATCAAGTATTTACTCCAGGCGTTAGAGTAGGCGATAATCCCACAGTTCGTCTAGATTTAGATAACGCACCGCAGCCCGATGCCGTATTAATGATTGAAGGCGGACAGACAAGTATTAGTATTGATGACTATATAGAAGGCGCACCTGAATTAGTAGTAGAAATTGCAGCTAGCAGCGCAGCCTACGATCTATATGATAAGAAGCAAGCCTACCGACGCAACGGGATTCAAGAGTACTTAGTTTGGAATGTCTATGAAAGCGAGTTTAATTGGTTTTGTTTGGCAGATGGGGAATATATCAAGCTAGAAGCTAATGAAGAGGGGATAATTTGTTCTCAGGTATTTCCTGGTTTGTGGTTAGCAGTAGATTCTTTACTATCTGGGAAAATGGAACGAGTTTTAGCCGTTGGGCAACAAGGTTTAGATTCAGTGAAACATAAGGAATTTATCAAAAAGCTTGCAAATTAATTTTTCAGACATTCATCAATAGATAAGCGATTTTAAATTCTTTTCCCCCAAATTTGGGGGTTAGGGGGCTTAAGAGAGACTTGTGTGTACACGGTAGTCAATGAATTGAGGGGCTTTGCCCGCGTTTTTGGTAAAATGACTAAAGGTTATTAATTATTAACTATTAATCATCAATGGATACCAAAGCTTTTAAACGTTCTTTAAATCGCTCAAAAAATTACTATCGCAAAGGTTTTGGTCATGGAGCAAAGGTTGCTGGAGTACTAAACACCGAATATCACAGCAATCTGATTCAAACCATCCGTGACAATAATTACCGGTTGCAACGGGGAAATGTGACTATTCGTTTAGCTGAAGCTTTCGGTTTTTGTTGGGGAGTAGAAAGAGCCGTTGCAATGGCCTATGAAACCCGCCAGCATTTTCCCACAGAAAAGATTTGGATTACTAATGAGATTATTCATAATCCCTCTGTTAATAAGCGTCTTGAGGAAATGAATGTTGGTTTTATTAATGTCATTGATGGAGTTAAAGACTTTTCGGTAGTTGGATCTGGAGATGTTGTCATACTTCCAGCTTTTGGCGCGAGTATAAGCGAGATGCAATTTCTCAAGGATAAAGGTTGCTCCATTGTCGATACTACTTGTCCTTGGGTATCTAAAGTTTGGAATTCCCTCGAAAAGCATAAAGAACGTGATTGTACTTCGATTATTCATGGTAAATATAAACATGAAGAGACGGTTGCCACTAGTTCTTTTGCCGACACTTATCTAGTAGTATTAAACCTTGAACAAGCGAACTATGTTGCGAATTATATCCTCAATGGGGGAGATAAAGCTGAGTTTTTAGCGAAATTTGCCAAGGCATATTCAGTTGGATTTGATCCCGATCGCGATTTAGAAAAAGTCGGTGTTGCCAATCAAACTACCATGCTCAAAAGCGAAACAGAGCAGATTGGTAAATTATTTGAACAAACTATGCTCAAAAAACATGGCCCTGTAGAGTTTACTAACCATTTTATGAGCTTTAATACTATTTGCGATGCCACTCAAGAAAGACAGGATGCGATGTTAAATCTAGTAGAGGAAGATCTGTCTTTGATGCTCGTCATTGGTGGGTTCAACTCTTCTAATACCACTCATTTACAAGAGATTGCGATCGAGAAAAACTTTACCTCTTATCACATTGACAGCAGCGATCGCATTAAAGAAGACAATACAGTTGAACATAAACCTCTAGGCAAAGATGTTGAAATCCAAGATAATTGGCTCCCCGAAGGGAAAATTACAGTTGGAGTAACTTCTGGAGCTTCAACTCCCGATAAGGTAGTCGCCGATGCGATCGAAAAGATTTTTGCTTTGAAGAGCTAATTGTTCATTGCTAATTGCTAATTGCTAATTGTTAAGAGAGATTATTCACGATATCAAAGTAGGGGCGAATGGCATTCGCCCTTTGAACATGGGCATTCACCCGATGAAATATTATTAATAAAGTAATAAACCAATAACTCCTGCAAGAGGAATAATAAATACTACTTCTACTTTGAGCATCCAAATAGCAACTAGAGAAGCTTCAAAAATAAGGAAACTAACTAATTGCTCCTGCAATATACTCATAGGTGCGTCTTGGGCAACAATAAATCCTGCGATGACAATCATGCCAATTACAGCAGGACGAATACCTTTGAGCGCAGCTTGAATCATCACAGAGCCTTTAATATGTTCTAACAAGTGAGACATTGTCACCATAAGTAAGGCAGGAGGAAAAAAGATGCCCACAGTAGAAACAATTGCGCCCCAAATACCTTGAACTTTGTAGCCAATGAAAGCTGCACTAATGAGAATTGGCCCAGGAGTAATTTGTCCCATCGCGATCGCGTTAGTAAATTCGCTTTGAGTTAACCAGCCAAAATTATTAACAACAATCTCTTGAATCATGGGAATAATTACATAACCGCCACCAAAGAGCATTAGACTCATTCCCGAAAAAGTGGTAAACAACTTACCCAAACTATCTTCACCTAAGGGTAAAGGTATAAATGATAATGATAAAAATATAGCTAGCGCGATTAAAGGAAGAATAATCGGCTTAAGATTTAATGATTCTTTTTTAGGAAGCTTTTGTTTTGCCAGCTCTTTGGCAACTCGACCACGGTAGAGCAACCAACCAATAATCCCTGAACCACCAATTACGATAAAAGTAATATAAATACCACCAATAGTTTGTAGTAAGACCGCTGCTACCCCCGCGATCGCAACTTCACGCCATCCCTTCACCGCCTTTTTACTCATGCGATAGGCAGCACTAATAATAATTGCTACTACTGCGGGAATAAACCCGGCAAAAACTTTATTAACAGCAGGAATCTCTCCTGCTTGCAAATAGACAATGGTCAAACCAACTACTAATAAGAAAGAAGGAAATAAAACAGCAGTTGTCGCTGCTAAAGCCCCCAAACCACCCCGTAAACGATAACCAACATAAGCAACAACATTCGCCGCAACTGGACCAGGTAATACGCTAGCCAGGGAAATTCCGTCTAACATATCTTCGTGATTCAGCAATTTGCGCCGTTCCACAATAATATTTTCAATAACAGATACCAAAGCCATAAAACCACCAAAAGCCGTACTACCTATTTTGAGGAAATTCCAAAATAGGTACGACAAAGATACTTTCTCTGGCTCTGGATACTCTTGAGATTTTAGATTTACATTGTCAATCATTTTTTTTGGCAATACTATGTACGTAAGAGGGAAGAGTTATGAGGTAAAAGATCAAAGGTAAGAAATATTTCACTACAAAAAGCTTATAGCTATATGCTAATAGCTAAGCTTAAATATTTCACCAGAAACAAGAACCGCTACTAATTATTATTCCCTCAAAGCCATAAATTATTGTGACGCAGCGAACCATCGCTTATTATAAAGTCTCGAAGCAATATGCTTTAGTCCGAGAGTTAATCATCAATTCTTCTACCTAACTTTGAAGAATTATTCGAGTTGCCTCTTGCATATCGGTAGGAGCTCAGCTTTTCTCTGTTAATACGATTGAATTGGTGAATATCTACGGGACTAAATTCTATCTCTTGCCCTGGCGCAATACTCACTCTTTCATAACCCAATACATCCAAGATATCTCCTGCTACTGATTCAAAGATTCTCAGCTCCTCATTACTAGAATATTTAAGAAACTTCTGCGTATTTTGTAAACTAATCAACTGTGTGAAATCATCAAATAAAGAATTAGAAACTGTTGCCTCAGATTCTACTTCCATAAAATCACATAAATCTTGAAGTATTTGTTGCGGATTACTAGTTATTTCTTCGTAGCTAATACTATAAAATCTGTCTTCTCTTAGATTTTCTTGGAGCTTTAATGCTAAATGTTGTTCTTGTACCCATTCTTGTGCAAAATTATAGATATGTTTTCTCCCAGAAACTGCTTTTTGACGAGATAAAGCAACATCTCGACCATCACGACAGAGATAAATAAACTTGGCATTATCTAAGTATTTAGTAATCTCGGGCGCATAAAAAATATTATCCAAACTCTGACAACACCATTTTTGAACACCCCAAGTTTCAGCAATTATGTCATAGACAGCAGCAAATACAGCAACCAGAGAATTTTCCTGACAGCGGCTAATCACCTCATCTCGCTCTAACTTAACACTCTGCCAGGGAATATTATTCAACTCAACTAAGCGACAAACATCGTCAACTAAAGTTTTGAAAGAATCTAACTGTTGTAAGTCTCCATAGGTAGGAATCAAAGGCATCATTCGTTGCAAAATATGAGGCGGATTAGGTGTTGCTACTTCTTCTATTTTATTTAACATAAATCTTAGGAAGTTAGAACCAGAATTTTGCGTACCGATTATAAAAAATGACATAACTTTTATCCTTCTATAATTATGAGAAACAAACCAACTAAGTTTTTCTTGATCCTGAATAATGTATAAA
>JBCCYD010000007.1:0-37376 GCA_039190385.1 Cyanobacteria bacterium P01_F01_bin.143
AAATATATAATATATAACTAGTATGATTCAACTATTTTGTCATTCCATTAGTTTTTTAGATCAAGTCCAATTACCTACCAAGACAAAGGGAGCCCAAAAGTAGGGATGATTAAATTCTTCCGATTCAATTAGCTTTAATTGAGCTTTCCTTAGTATTTCGGCTTTCTTTTGTGGGGCGATCGCGATTTGTTCGTATATCTCATCAATCAGCACAGCAGTAGATTCATCGGATACGGACCAGAGAGTTCCGACTGTACTTCTTGCGCCAGATTTTAAGGCCATTCCTGCCAGTCCCAAAGCGGCCCGATTATCCCCTTGCGCTGTTTGACAAGCACTAAGAACCAAAAGCTCAATAGGAATTAATTTTGGAGTTTCTTCTCGAACTTTCAAAAGCTGCTCCAGTTCGTTAACACCGATACGATTATCCCAAGTAAGAATAAAGGTCTCTTCGGGAATAGAACTAAACTGACCATGGGTTGCCAAGTGTAAAATCGGTGCGTTATTAGTTGCTTTGAGGGTTTGGCGAAGACGATCATTAGTAAATGTTTGGTTCAGTAATAATTGAGCATTGAGATTGCTCGCAATTTCTTGAACTTCAGACTCCACTCCTGGCAGTGCGACAAATCCTTGATTGGCTTCGCTTAATCCACCAACGACGGCTTCAATACGTTTTTTTTCTAGAGTTTGAGAAGGTAGTAATTGTAATCCTGGAGTCAGCGCGATCGCGTAGTTTTCAACTAAATATTGTTCGCCATCATAAAGAGCAGCTACAGGAAGATTACGTAAACCGCTATCGAGAATAAAAACTAAAGTTTCGATTTCTGCTGTCTGTAATTCACTCAGAGCAGGTTCTACTAACCAACTATAGAATTCTTGAGATAGGGCTTTTCTTCTTTTATTAGAAGCAGCTTGGTTAAAATTGCCTAATAAGTCAATAACTTTATTCGTTACCTCTTCGGCAGCGATCGCTTGTAAATGGAGCTTAATTGGTTGATTAGGAATAGAAGTCAAAACAGCTAAATTCTGTTCCAACACAATAGGATAGATAGTAGCAGCTGCGGCATCGATTTGCTCAATCTGCTCTGGTTGCGCTCTTAAACAAGCTTGTCGAAAATAGTTTTCCAGTTCTGCCATCTGTAAAGATTCAATGGTATCTCTGGCTCGCAGTAAATTATCTTGAGTGGGTTGCTCAATTAATAGTTCCACTAGCTGACGATAAACTGGTTCTACACTGTCACGAAATGAATATTGAGATTCTGGGTTAAAGGCCACTAAATCTTCCCTAACTTGGCTTAGGTTATCTACGGCCATTTGATAGGAGTCGATCGCATTTTTCAATTGACCTTGAGTTTTATAAATTCGACCTAATTGCCATTGCCATTGATAGGCGATGTCCTTAGCATCAATGGAGTAGATTAAGTTTAGAGCTTCTTGATTAAGCGAAATTGCTTTTAGGAAATTCCCTTGTTGCTCTTCTAGATAAGCTAGAGTTCCTAGAGCGTAGGATTGCGTTCTCGCAGAACCTTGATCACCAGCAGCTTGGGCAATTTGTTCCAATAGTTGTTTGTGTTGATTATTGACCAAGTTATCTGATGAGTTACCAACTAGAAGCTTAAGCCCACTTAGCCAAGACCGTTGCTTCTGTTTGAAAGCGTTTAACCCAGAAGAGTTATAGGATTCTAATTGTGCCATTTTCTTGATTAAATCAATCTTGGCAAAATCATTTTGCGACAAACTAAAAATTAGCTCCTGACTATTCTGAGCAATGGCGATCGCTTGCTTCCAATTTTCGGCTTCCATTTCAATATGAATCGAATTAAGTAAAGCAATTGCCTTAGTTTCGGGATTTTGGGTAATAGCAGCTACTTCTTGCAATAGTTGAGTAGCAGTTTCAGGTTCGGAAAACTGAATTACCGCAGCCAAATCGATCTTAGTTTTGGCCGTAGCTTCGATATCGAGATCTTGAGTTAAGGCAATACTCGCTTCGAGTTTTTCTTGGGCCTGGGGAAAGTCGCCAATTGTGGCATAGGTAGTTCCCAACGCCTTATATCCTGATGCTTGTAAAGATTTTGGGACATTAACTAACTTGAGTGCTGTTTGTTCCAAGATTTTTTGCGCGTTGCGATATTTACCTAGTTTTTGTAATGCGATCGCTTCATTGATGGCCGCGCCGATTTCTCCTTCGCTATCTTGGTTTTGCTGATATAACTCTTTCGCTTCACGGAAACTCAAAACAGCAGCTTGAGGGTCATCTTGTTTAAGGTTAAGGTTCGCTTGGGTATTAAGCACTTTAGCTACCAAATCGCTATTAAATTCTTGATCATCTAATAACGAGATCGCCGAATCAATTGCTTGCTCTGCTTTGGTGAGTTCTCCTATTTCTTGATAACCAAGAGCGAGGTAATTTTCGATTAATATTTCTACTGCTAAATCATCGGTGATAGTGTTACGACGAGCAATCAAACTCTGTTTCGCGGCTTCCCATTGAGCGATCGCGCTAACATAATCACCCCTTAACATTGCTGCTCTACCATCGTCGATCTTTTGTTCCACTATTTCCGGGACACCATTAACCAAGGCTACAGGAGTAATAAAGACTCCTAATCCAACAATAATGCCCAAGATTGAGTTACGCATAGATAATACCTAAAGTTATGTTTGCAGTTTTGATATTTTTCTATTTTGAGCAACTGGATTGAACCCAATTCCCAGTAGATAAAGGTGCTAAAGCAACCAATTCTAGATTTCCCTCTGAATTGACAACAATATTGGTAGCTTCTTGTAAAAATTTGGGCAGAGAAGTAACTTGCTCTATTTCCTCATTCACTGAGCGCAAATCATTCCAAGTAGTAGCCAAAGAATGAGGCTGATAAGGACTCTGCGGAAGACCTCCATTTCCAATAACAGCAAAACTATTCTCATCACTAACAGGACAAGAAGACGAGATTAATAAATTGCGAGTATCGACGAGATTACTTGGGAGGACAGCCTTGGCTAATTCCTCTTCAGAATTTGGACTTCTAATTTCTACTACCCCATCAGTTCCAAATCGCGATGAAGCATCAATATCACTAGTTGAATCAGTCACCAGGAGTTCGCTAGTGATATCGATATTACCCCCTGGACCAAATATGGCATTAGCTCGAATATCGCTATTATCTCTAGCTAGAATTAGATTTGAGTTGTCAATAGTGATATTACCGCCACCACCATTACTATCTAAAACACTAGTACTGATTAGACTTTGGTTATCCAAAAATATAGAAGTAGTCTCAAAAGAAATATCTCCACCACCAGTTAGTTCAGAAGTAGCAGTAATGAAACCTTGATCGGCTTGAATTTCAGTAATACTAAGATTGATCTCCCCAGCTTGCCCTGCTTTTCCGATGCTGCTGGTCGTGATCGTTCCTTCGGTAGACATCTTGAGTAGATTACTTGTTACAGAAACTGTTCCCGCATCCCCTGTTCCAACGGTGCTACTACTAAGAGTTCCTGTGTTATTAAGTTCTAGGCGATCGCTAGTTATGACAATCTCTCCACCGTCACCTGCTCCAGAAGTTTCTGTAGTTACTAAACCACCATTAGTAACAGAAATACTATTGCTCTCAAGCGCAATATTGCCGCCTCCACCATCAATAGTAGCAGCCGTAATACTAGCAGGGGTATCCGCATCTATTCCATCGATGGCAATAGTTGAGGCATTAATACTAATATCTCCTGCCCGACCAGTTCCTGGTGGAACATCTCGATTCCCACTAAGAAAGTTACTAGCATTAATTGTTGCTCCACTATTCAAAGTTAATTTATTGGTTTGGATCTCTATACTTCCCCCATTTCCATCTGCGACTACTGCACTAGAAAACAAACCACTAGCAACACCAATTTCTTCAATAGCATTACCATTAATTTCGATTGAATCTGATGCAGATATCTTTAGTATTCCCCCATCACCAAAACCACCCGTGGCAACTGCAATTTGCGCTCCTTCAGAAACTTGCAAGTTATTAGTAGAGATATCAATGCTTCCTGCATTTCCTGTTGCTCCTGGATAAAGTGTCGCAAATAAACCAGTGGGTAAACTCTCTACAGAGGAAAATCCTGTCAAATCTATTTCATTAGCTACAATCGCAATATTTCCACCTTCTCCAGAGCCAAAGATGTCAGAAGCTATTTGAGTTCCATCACTCATAATTAAACTGCTGGTCTCAATGGTAATATCTCCACTAAAACCGGTAGCACCAGCATTTACTATTGTAGAAATAGAACTTGAATCTTCTATTGAAGATGTAGAACTATTTAAAACAATAGTCTCTGCGTCAATATTAATATCCCCCGATCGTGCTGCCCCAAGTACTGCCGAGTTAATATCTCCTCCATCTTGAAGTAATAAATTATCAGTTTCGATGGTAATATTTCCACTGTCACCATCAGCAAAAGCATTAGTAAACAAACCACTGGGAGTTCCATTAGGAGAAGTTCCATTTAGCTCAATCTCCTGAGCATCAATATTAATATCTCCTCCGGGAGCACTACTGACTGAAAAAGCGAATAGTTGCGCTCCCCCTGCTACTAATAAGCTATCTGTATCAACATTAATATCTCCCCCTTTTCCTGTTGCACCAGGTATAACAGGGGCAAAAAGGCCACTTGAACCAGCTACAGGAGAACCAGCAATTAACTCTACCTGTTCTGCGTTGACAGTTAATGTTCCCCCATCGCCACTACCAAAAACTGGAGCATCAACTTGTGCCCCTCCAGCAACCAATAAATAATCGGTATTAATATTTAAGTCTGCTCCAACTCCTGCCGAACCTGGTGTAGTTCCCGTAGAAACATAACTAACAAAAGGTATATTATTTTGGGATACTCCTGTAACTTGAACAGATTCTTCTCCATTGAGAGTAATACTTCCTGCTGTGCCATCTCCGCTAGTATTCGAAAGAATCGCCGAAGCATCGCTCAGAGTAATATTTTGTCCTTGAACCTTAACTGTCCCACTACTATTGCCACTAACTTCTACGGATGCGGCATTAACTAAGGCAATATCTTTAAATCCTGCGACATCTTGATAATCAAATGCCCAAGTTTCACTATCAAGTTTAACTAAGCCTTCAGTGACACTTCCTAACTCGATATGTCCTGATGCTGCTGTGAGATTTCCGCCATCTAACGCAATATTTCCACCGATCAAGGCGAGGCTCTTGCCTTGGGATACTTGTAACCCTGCAGGACGAAAATCTTTTATCAGAGCATAATTATTCACACTGGGGTCAGTAAATCCTGTACTGTTTCCTCGTCCACTGACAATGATATTTCCTGCGTTAGCACCATATTGTAAGCCAATAGGAATATTAATCTCTAATAAAGGCGGCGTTTGCGGATTGACTGCACTATAAAGACTACCATCACTAAATTGAATACTATCTGCCGTACTTCCCAAGAATGAACCACCAATATCTAAGCTGGCATTCTCCCCAAAAATAATCCCATTAGGATTAATTAAGAATAAGTTAGCAGTTCCGTTAGCTTCAATTAATCCATCAATATTGGAAATAGAATTGCCCGTAACGCGAGTCAGAATATTTTCAATTGTCAGTCCATTGTTAAAAGAGGCTGTTTGGCCATTGAGGACAGAAAATTCTTGAAAACTATGGAATAGATTATTTCCTGAGGTTGTTCCTCCCGTAATGTCAATTAAATTACCACTAGCATCGGGGATGGCAAGAGAATTACTGGGTAGAGTCGCATCAGGTACAATTTGTGCCGAAGTTGGTGAAATTATACCAATAGTAGAGAAAATAATTAACGACAGAATAAACGATTGATTTTTAGATTTTATGCTTAAAAGTAATAATAAAAGATTTCTGATAGTCCGCATAAGTCAGTAGCCTACCTTATTGATAGATAGTGGCAAAGTTACCAGCTAAACTAATTAACAAAATTCATCTATCTGAATTATTCCCAAGATTTAGAGAAAAATCCAAACTATTACCTATTTTATTGATCTGACTTGATAAATTTCTCATAATTAATCGATGATTTTACAGATATAAAATCGTTGCAAAACAAAATTTTCTTGCTGCTCAAATTCATCCCATAATCTTTTTAGTTCATAATGATTATTTTCTGTCGTGGCTAAGTAATATCACTTGATCAATTTAATGCATGGCTTATAAAAATCTCCGCTAAACAACTGAGGAAATCACCTCAATCACTTTACAATTAAAGACTTGAGGGAATTTTATAGCAGTAGGTATTAACTCTAGATACTTAGTGAAAATTGATGTAATTATTTATCAATTTTTGTCTCAATATTATTTCAAACTTCACCTAAAATAGTATTCCTATTTCTAGAATTGAATATATCAGTAAAGAAACTCCTATTAATTCAAATTTAAGACTATAAATAACGCCAATATACTTACTTATGAAAATAAATTTCATATATGATTCTAATGTAAGCTATGCTCAGATGCTGGGATACGAAATGGCATCGCTGCTTTGGTGTCAACTATTCACAGACGATATTCAAGTCAATATCTTTGCCCAAGGAACCAACGACCTCGACGCCAAAGTCATCGGTGGCGCTATTCCCGAATTTCACGAACAACATTATGCCCTGTTCCTTCAATATTACGAAGCAGATATCACATCAGAAGAAGACCAAGCCGCCTTCGATATGCTACAAGAAGGCAATACCGTTGACTTTCTGCTCAATGGGGACTTAGTTGATGGCAACACCAAGCTCAAACTCACCACTGCCCTAGCTAAAGCTCTGGGCATGGAAGAAGCCATTAGTTTAGAAAGAAATATCCTCGAAGATAATTTCCTTGATGGCACCATCAAGATGAACCAGAATTTTGACTGGGATTTTAACTATTTGCGCGATGCCGAAGGAGAAGAAAATACTCTCGACTTTTTAAGTGTCACTCTCCACGAGACAGGACATATCTTAGGTTTTACTAGTAGTTTAGACTTTTCTCTACAACAAGAAACCCTCTACTCTGGAAGAGAAGAACTAAGTAACTTTTCGCCCCTAGATTTATTCCGCTTCTCAGCTCAAAGTTTTACCCAAAATAATCCCGATGGAGCAGTAGCTGATCTTTCTATTGGCGGAACCGCCTGGTTTTCTGTCGATGGCGGAGAAACTATCAGTGCCAAAATGTCTACGGGAAAAGACGGAGATGGATTTCAAGCTAGCCACTGGGAAAGAAGATATGATCCTTTAGGCATTATGGATCCGACTCTCTGGTATCAAGAGCGAGTTGAGATTACTGATTTAGATGTTTTAGCTTTTGATGTGATTGGTTATGATCTCAGTGAAGAAGCTGAAAATGTCGAAGACCATTTTAGTAGCGAAGCATTAGCACAAACACTCGCGATCGCCAAAATTAATCTAGCTCAAAAATTAGGAATATCGATCGCCGAGCTAGAAGCAGAAATCGATGAGAGCGTCCCCGCAACTCCTTTAACAGTGTTTGAAGAAATGGGAGTAGATTATTATGCTGTCAATACTATTGAAATTAAACCTAACAATCCATTCTCAGAATTATCATCAAGCGAAGAGTTAGATAATCTACCAGAGGGAGAAATCCCAGACTTCTTCAAAGATTTAGACGAGATGATGGGGGATATCTACAAATGGTGGACGGCCAATAACAACCATAAAAATGCTGGTTGGCAGGAGCTTTATGAATGGTGGACGGCCAATAACAACCATAAGAATGCTGGTTGGCAGGAACTTTACGAGTGGTGGACGGCCAATAACAACCATAAGAATGCTGGTTGGCAGGAACTTTACGAATGGTGGGCAGCCAACAACAACCATAAGAATGCTGGTTGGCAGGAACTTTACGAATGGTGGGCAGCCAACAACAACCATAAGAATGCTGGTTGGCAGGAACTTTACGAATGGTGGGCAGCTAATAACAACCATAAAAATGCTGGTTGGCAGGAGCTATCAGAAGAAGAGTTATACCAATTCCATCAAGAAGTTAGTGGAGAGAAAGGGGTTTGGTGGGAAGAAGTATTCTTTAATACTCACGATGGTAGTGATGTTCAAAAGATTGATTTACCAGGAGAAAATCATAATTTAGTAATTGGGCCTGCCGAACCTGCTATTACTGGTGGCAATCAAGATGAAATCATTGGTGGAGATGCTGGTGATGATGAGATTATTGCTGGTGTCGGAGATGATCTAATTGATGGAGCCGAAGGTAGCGATACAATTTTTGGTGACCAGGGCAATGATACGGTCTTTGGTGATCAGGGTAATGATTCGATTCAAGGAGGAGAGGGCGATGATGTACTCTCTGGTGAATCAGGAGATGATGCTCTGCTTGGAGAGGCTGGTGATGATGTTTTGATGGGAGGAGAGAATAATGATTATCTTGATGGGGCAGACGGTCGAGATTTCCTTAATGGTCAGACTGGCAATGATGCTTTAATTGGTGGTGCTGGGGACGATGCTCTTGAAGGTGAATCAGGCAAAGACCTCTTAGTTGGTGGATCAGGGGAAGATCTTGGTAATGGCGGTAGCGGTGATGATTATATCTTCGGCGATGACTATTCGGAAAGTTTACAACAAGCTTTTGGCAATGATTTCAGTAATTTAACAATTCTGTTTAATTCAACTACTACGGAAACGTCTGGTGGAGAGAATACCAACTCTAAAGATTTAGTTTTAGCTCAAGATCCCCTCAGAGTTGAAGCCGAAAGTCTAAGTTGGACAGGACAACGTTACATATCTAATAGATCCTATGCTTCTGGAGGTCAGCTAATTAGACCTAAATATACAAATCAGGCGATTTATGGGACAACTAATTTTACAGGAGCAACTGGAACCTATGACATTATTATTGGTTACCATGATCTTGAAGAAGCCAATGGTCAAATTACAGTTAAAGTAAATGGAACATCTATCGATAGTTGGAATCTGACTAAAAATCTTAGTGATGAAGAACTAGAAGCAGGAAACTTTACTACTCACACTATTAGTAATATTTCTCTGACTGTTAATGATGCTCTAAATCTTCAAAGCATTATGAATTATAGTGATGAGGGAGGAGAAGGTGCTGTTGACTATATTGAATTTGTACCTGTTGTCGATAATACTCCTGCTAATGAGCTAGTTCTTGGTCAAGACCCGATGAAATTTGAAGCTGAAGGTCTGAATTGGAGTGGAAATTACAGATTAACCAATAGGAGCTACGCTTCTGGTGGAAGTTTGATTACCAATAACAGCAATAATCAATGGATTACTGGTTCAGGAACTTTTACAGGACAAACTGGTACTTATCAAGTTGTTATTGGTTATCACGATATGAAAATAGATAATGGTGAAATCCAATTTCAAGTAAATGATAACCAAATTGATAGTTGGGACTTGAGTCAAAACCTTTATAATGACATCTTAGTAGCAGGTAATTTTACCACCCACACTATTAATAATGTTTCTCTAAGTAATAATGACTCTTTTTCTCTTAAGAGT
The DNA here is from genome assembly GCA_039190385.1 of Cyanobacteria bacterium P01_F01_bin.143. GTDB lineage: Bacteria > Cyanobacteriota > Cyanobacteriia > Cyanobacteriales > Xenococcaceae > Xenococcus. Next base: position 9,491 of record JBCCYD010000007.1, read on the forward strand.
CTGGTCGATGAATCTTATTATGGAGAAGGCTCTATTGACTATATTGAATTTATTCTCGTCGAACTTCCCGCGACTAACGATTCTAACGATTCCTCTAGCACAGATGTCAATTCACCTCCTGAGACTATTAGCATAACTCCTGAATTCGAAATAGGATTGCATAGCGATATCCTCAGAGGTGGCGCAGGCAATGATGGAATTGATGGTGGTGCAGGTAACGATATTATCTTCGGGGAAGATGAATTCAATGATTCGAGTAATATTACTTCTCCTTTAATAGATAATGCTTTCCAATACGGTTATAGTACTTATTTCTTGAGCCAAGCTGGTACTTGGCAAGAAGCTCAAGCAGAAGCTCAAAGTTATGGTGGTAACTTAGTTACGATTAATGATGCGGCGGAAAATATTTGGCTACAAAATACTTTTAATACCGATGAAAGCTTCTGGATTGGTTTTAGTGATAGCGAACAAGAAGGAGTATGGAAATGGGCTAGTGGTCAAAGCAATACTTATACGAATTGGTTTCATTCTGAACCTAATAATTCCGGGAATAGTCAAAATTATGCTGTTCTAAACTACTATAGTAATGATGGGAAATGGGATGATCGGCATAGTAGCCTTGATGGTTTACAGCGTGGCGTTATTGAGATTGATTGGTCTAGTGTTGGTGGGAACGATACGATATTTGGCGGTATTGGAAATGACCAAATTTACGGTAACTCTGGTAACGACTTGATTTATGGTGATGAAAGAACTGTAACTGAGACTATCTCTGAAACTGTAAGTTTTCAACAAGGAGCGAATGGTTACAATAGCACATCCGATACTAATTTGTATGAAACCTCTCCAAATACTAATCGTAGTGATCGAACTTTCCTTCATATCGATGTTGACACTAACGATGATTTTCAGGGTTTAATTCGCTTTGATAATATTTTTGGAAGTGAATCAGACAAAATTGCTGCAAATGATACTATTGACTCCGCATTCTTGGAAATCAATCTTTCTAATACTGGTGATAACGTCAATATCCATCAAATGCTGCGAGATTGGTCGAATAGTTCTACTTGGAACTCTTTGGAAAACGGAATTTCAGCTAACAATGTGGAAGCAAACAGTGCACCAATTGCCACTATTGATGGATCTAGTAAAGGTATCGTAAAAATTGATGTAACTCAAAGCCTAAAAGCTTGGCAAACAGACCCTACTAGTAATTATGGATGGGTTCTTTTACTAACAAATACTGCCGATACTCAATTTGATTCTTCTGAAAGTACTAATCCTCCCCGTTTGATAGTTAATACTACTAAAGAGATATCTAATTCTACTTCCACAACCTCTTCTGTTGCGGTAGAAGGTAATGATAATATTACTGGCAATGGTGGCAATGACACTATTTCAGGTGGTGTTGGAGATGACATCCTCAATGGAACTGATAAAGTTGTTGCTGGCTACTATGAGAAAGATGTCTTAATTGGTGGTGCTGGTAAAGACAAGTTTATCCTTGGAGATGAAATTCAAGCTTTCTATGCTACTGATAGCGCTCAAGATTATGCAGTGATTGAAGACTTTAATGCTGATGAAGATACTGTTCAGCTTCATGGTGTGGCGGGAGATTATCAACAACAGCAGCAAGGAAATGATGTTCATCTTTCTCGCAATGGAGATTTAGTGGCAATTTTGGAAAACAATAGTACTCTAAATCTTAGTAGTAGTGCATTTGAGTATATTAGCAACGCTTAAATTCATGATTTCGCAATATCGCGATCGCTGAAAGTCTTATTTCTTTCGTCCGCGATCGCGGTATTTTGCCGAGTCGTGTCTGTGAATAGATTTAATATCACTTTTTACATTGATTAAATGATAGTGGAATATGACTAATTAATTCTGTATTTCCCTGGGCATTAACTATCCAATTATTTGCTTCGATAATAGTTTCAGTGTTCTGATTAGACCCTTGATTTCCAGTCGGCGAGTTCAAGTTATGGTCATTATTAGCTTGAGAAAAATCTCGTAAATCTTCCCAAAAAGACTGACCCCGTAGAGTTTGACTAGGATTGTTCCCTAATCCTCCTTTTCCTGAAATTATCATCACATTCTTGGAACTTGTTGGACAAAGTGAAGGGAACATCCGAGTCCCATCGAGAATCTCAGAATCTAAAAGTGTGACCCCAATTTGGTTGATAGACTCTAGGTTGTTGATTTCCACTACTCCATCTACTCCAAATTTTGAACTAGCAGTGATTTCACTATCTAGATCAAAGAAAAGTCCCTGTGCATTAATCTGAATGTTGCCGCCTGGGCCAAAAACAGCATTGGCTTTGATATCGCTATTATTTTGTCCAATAATAAAACCGCTATTATCAATAAAAATATTGCCACCGCCTCCGAAACTATTAAGAACGCTGGTACTGATTAGGCTATTATTATTAAGGAATATAGAATCTGTGACTAGACTAATATCCCCGCCTCCAGTTTCAGTAGAAGTAGCGGTAATACTACCTTCATCGAGTGTTAAAGAGTCAGACGCGATCGCGATATCTCCAGCTTGACCTAATCCTGTGCTGTTGACTGAAACTTGAGCTTGATTACTTAAATTAAATTCCTCGGTTGCGATCGCAATACTGCCACTATCACCTGCTCCCGAAGTATCAGCAGTTATTTGAGCGCCATTTGTAGCAGTAATGGTGTTGCTGTTCAGCAAAATATTACCTCCTCCACCAGCAAAAGTGGCAGCAGTAATATTAGCAGAAGTATCTGAATCTACTCCATCTAGTTCGATGGTTTGAGCATTAATATTGATATTCCCACCTATTCCCCTTCCTGGAGGGACATCCGCATTACCACTCAAGAAATTACTCGCACTAATAGTTGCTCCATCTTTAATGATTAAGTGGTTTGTTGTTAAGTCGATATTGCCACCATTCCCCTCACCAAACACTGCACTGGAAAATAGACCACTACTTCCACCATTATCTGCGATCGCATTACCGATCAATTCTACTGAGTCCGAGACAGCTAATGTTAGATTACCCGCAGAACCTGAACCAGCAGTACTCACAGCAATTTGTGCTCCTTCCGAGACTCGTAATTTGTCTGTCATGATTGTCACATTCCCACTATTTCCCGTTGCACCAGGAAAGACCGCAGCAAATATTGCGCTGGGCACGTTATTTGCTGGAGACACCCCAATTAAATCAATTTCTTGGGCTGTAATATTGATATTTCCTCCTTCTCCAGAACCAAAGACACTAGCATTAATCTGTATTCCATTAGTTAGTATTAAACTATTAGTATCAATGGTAATATCTCCACCAAAACCAGTCGCGCCTTCAATTACTGAGGTGGAAATCTGACCCGATCTTCCTGTTTCAAAAAGACCGGATAGTTCTATATTCTCAGCTTGAATAGTGACATTTCCTGCTGTTCCCTCACCGGATACTGTAGCGGCAATATCAGCTCCATTTGTAACTAACAAACTATCAGTTTCAATTGTCAAATTTCCCCCATCTCCATTGGCGAAGGTATTACTAAATAAACCACTAGGAGTTCCATTGGGAGAAGTTCCAGTCAATTCAATTGTTTGAGCATCGATATTGAAATCACCTGCTTGGCTACTGCTTACAGATAAGGTAAAGGCTTGAGCACCTCCTGCTACTAGCAAACTATCGGTTGTGACATTAATATCTCCTCCTTCTCCTGTTGCTCCAGGTACAATAGGTGAAATCAGTCCACTAGAACCAGCGATTGGTGAGCCAGCAATTAATTCTATTTGCTCAGCTTTTACATTAATATCTCCACCATCTCCACTACCAAAAACAGGGCTATCAACTATTGCGCCCCCGGCAACCAATAAATAATTGGTATTAATATTTAAGTCTGCTCCCTCCCCTGTTGAACCGAAGGTAGTCCCAGTGGATACATAACTGACAAAGGGGATGTCATTTTGCGATATTCCTGTTACTTGGACAGATTCTATTCCATTAAGGCTTATGCTTCCTGCTGTCCCATCTCCGCTAGTATTCGAGAGAATTGCCGAAGCATCACTTAGCGTAATATTTTGTCCTTGAACGTTAATCGTCCCACTACTATTGCCACTAACCTCTACTGATGCGGCATTAACTAAGGCAATATCTTTAAATCCGGCAACCTCTTGATAATCAAACACCCAAGTATCACTATCAAGTTTAACTAAGCCTTCTGTCACACTTCCTAATTCAATATGTCCTGCTGCTGCGGTGAGATTTCCTCCATCTAAAGCGATATTTCCCCCAATCAGTGCTAGGCTATTGCCCTGAGGTACTTGTAGTCCCGCAGGACGAAAATCCTTAATTAAAGAAAGATCATTATTTTGAGCATCAGTAAATCCTGTACTGTTTCCTGACCCGCTAACAATGATATTTCCTGCATTGCTACCATATTGTAAGCCAATAGGGATATTAATTTCTAATAAAGGAGGCGTTTGTGGATTTACTGCACTATAGAAACTACCATCACTAAATTGAATACTATCTGCCGTACTTCCTAAAAATGAACCACCAATATTTAAGCTGGCATCCGAACCAAAAATAATGCCATTAGGATTAATTAGGAATAAATTGGCTGTACCATTAGCACGAAGAATACCTTCAATATTAGAGATAGAATCACCAGTGACACGACTGAAAATATTTTCTATGGTCAGAGGATTATCGAAAAAAGCTGTTTGATCAACCAAAACAGAAAATTCTTGAAAACTGTGAAACAAATTATTCCCTGTATTTGTTCCCCCAGTGATAGTGATGAGATCGCCATTAGCATCGGAACTGACAATAGAATTACTGGGCAGAGTTACATCGGGAGTGATTTGAGCTGAAGCTTTTGATGTCTGACTCAAGAGAGCAGAAAATATGATGCATAAAACAAGGCATAAGCTTTGTGGACCTGTCTTTACCCGTAATAACAAGGAATTTCTGATAGTCAGCATAAGTTAATAATTTACTTTTAGATCTCGCAAGAATTAGAGTGAAAATACTTAACTAATTTTTATTGCAATCTAATTGTTCCCGATAATTTCTCCAAAATTGACATTCTCCCTTTGAGCGTTACAAGAGATTTTCAATAACCTTTAAGCAGCACGAGATAATAATTTCTAATTATTTGATACATAGAAAAATCATCAGTCTTTTATCTTATTTTGACCTTACGTATTTGCCCTTATCTTGTCAGTTTTTAGAAGGCTTAAATTTTATAATATTCCCTTAAAAGATTTAACTTAGCTTTGCCTAAATCAATTTTTTTCTCTTTAAGATTGATTTTATATACAAGATTTATAGGTATCAATTTCTGTTTTATATTTATTGGCTCAGTATTTTAAGAATAGATAATTATGAAAATAAATTTTATTTACGACCCTACCGTTAATTTCGCCCAAAGGATTGGTTACGAGATTGCATCAATTATCTGGGGTCAATTATTCACCGATAATATTGAAGTCAATATACTTGCTAGAAGTACAGACTCCCTAGACCCTCATGTCATCGGCGGAGCAATGCCCGAGTTCCACGAGCAACATTATGCTCTCTTTCTGCAATATTACGAAGCAGATATCACTTCAGAAGAAGACCAACTAGCCTTCGATGTTCTACAACAAGGCAATACAGTTGATTTCCTCCTCGACGGTGATTTAGTTGGTGGTAATACAAAATTGAAATTAACTACTGCCCTAGCCAAAGCTTTGGGCATGACCGAAGCAATTAGTCTAGAGCGCTATATCCTAGACGAGTCAGAGCATTTTGTCGATGGTACTATTCTGATGAACCAGGACTTTGCCTGGGACTTCAATTATTTACGTAATAGTGAAGCTGCAGAAGAAACTCTCGATTTTATGAGTGTGGCACTCCACGAAATAGGACATATTCTTGGTTTCACTAGCAGTTTAGATTTTTCTCTGGAAGAAGAAACTCTTTTTTCTAGTCGTACAGAATTAAGTAATTTTTCTCCTCTAGATTTATTTCGTTTTTCTGCCGAAAGCTTAGCGCAAAATAACCCTGATGGCGTAGTCAATGATCTCTCCATTGGAGGAACTGCCTGGTTTTCTACTGATGGAGGAGAAACCCTCAGTGCCAAAATGTCTACAGGAAAAGAAGGAGATGGATTCCAAGCTAGCCACTGGGAAAGACGCTACGATCCTTTAGGGATTATGGACCCCACTCTCTGGTATCAAGAGCGAGCAGAAATTACCGATTTAGATGTTCTAGCTTTCGATATTATCGGTTATGACTTAAGCTCAGAAGCAAATGATGTTGAGGATTTATTCGAAGAAGAAAGCCTAGAAGTATTATTAGCTCAGGCTAAAGTTCAATTGGCTTATAAAATGGGAATAACAGTTCAGGAGTTAGAAAACAATACGACCAATGTTCCCTTATCTTCCCCAGAGCTAATTGCAGAGATAGAAGCTATCTACTTAGAAACTGCTGCTACTGGAGATTCTACCACAGAAAATCCGGGTTCCATTGATAGTAGTTCCGGCTCAGGATTAGATTCACTCTCAGATGAGGAGTTAGACGATTTCTTTAAGGATTTAGATCAGACGATGGAAGACTTCTATCGCTGGTGGACTACTAGTGGTGGAAGTCAAAACGCTTCTTGGCAGGAATTCTATGAATGGTGGGCACAAAGTAGTGGCAATCAAGGTTCCTCTTGGCAGGAATTCTATGAATGGTGGGCGCAGAATAGTGGTAATCAAGGCTCATCTTGGCAGGAACTCTATGAATGGTGGGCACAGAATAGTGGTAATCAAGGCTCATCTTGGCAAGAACTCTACGAATGGTGGGCACAAAGTAGTGGTAATCAAGGCTCATCTTGGCAAGAACTCTACGAATGGTGGGCACAAAGTAGTGGCAATCAAGGCTCATCTTGGCAAGAACTCTATGAATGGTGGGCACAAAGTAGTGGCAATCAGGGTTCCTGGTGGCAGGAAGTCTTTTTCTCTAGTCAAGATGAAAGCAGCCTAGAAGATATGAATTTACCAGGAGAGAGTAACTATACAACTAATGGTCCTATTTACTATCAAGAGTATCATGGTAGCCAAGATGATGACATCATCAGCGGAGATGTCAGTGATGATAATATTACTGCTGGCAACGGAGATGATCTGATTGATGGTGCCGAAGGTAATGACACAATTTTTGGCGCTGACGGTTATGACACTATCTTTGGTTTTGATGGTAATGATTCGATTATGGGTGGTGCGGGCGATGACGTGATTTCGGGAGAATCTGACGAAGATGCCTTATTTGGTGAAGCTGGGGCTGATATCCTGATGGGCGGCGACCATGATGATTATTTAGATGGGGGAGCCGGTAGAGATTTCCTCAACGGCAATACAGGACATGATGCTCTTATGGGCGGAGCCGGAGATGACGCCCTTGAAGGTGAATCTGGGAAAGACATGTTGGTCGGTGGAGATGGTATTGATATTGTAAATGGAGGTAGTGGCGACGATTCTATCTTTGGAGACCAATATTCGGCAAGTTTACAAGAAACTGTAGATAGCAATATAAGTTCTCTAAGTAGCTTATTTACTCCTGAATCTGCCTCTGAGACTTCTGGCAATAGTGGCTCTTCTGAGACCAATACTGAAGAGTTAAATACAATGGTAGTCGGACAAGACTCTATCATTATGGAAGCGGAAAATATGACCCTTTCAGAAGGTTATTATCTAGATAATTATTATTATGATGGTTCTGTAATTCGCACCAATTCTAATAATCCGAATGGTATAGCTGGTAGTGAATTTAGTGGAGAAGCTGGTTATTATCAAGTATTGGTTCGCTATATTGATGAATCTGATGGTAATGCTTCACTCAGCGTTAAAATTGCCGATACTGAAATAGATAGTTGGGTATTTAATCAAAATACAAGCGGCTACAATACATACTATAGTCGTATTATTTCTGAGAGCATGTATATTGATGCAAATGCGGCGATTGAGATTCAAGGACAAACAGAAAGTTCGGAATATGCTCGGGTTGACTATATCGAGTTTATTCCCGTCGAACCTTCCCAAACTATAGAAGCGGAAAATATGACTCTCTCAGGAGGTTATTATATAGATAATTCCTATTATGATGGCTCTGTAATTCGCACTAATTATAATAATCCGAATGGGATAGCTAGCAGTGAGTTCAACGGAGAAACTGGCTATTATAAAGTAATAGTTCGCTACATTGATGAATCCGATGGTGATGCCTCACTCAGCGTTAAGATTGCCGATACCGAAATAGATAATTGGATACTTACTCAAAATACAAACGGTTCTAATGAATATTATAGCCGCACTATTTCTGAGGGCATATATATTGATGCCAATGCGTTAATTGAGATTCAGGGACAAGCCGAAAGCGCAGAATATGCTCGGATTGATCATATAAAATTTATTCCTGTCGAACCTCCTCAAACTATAGAAACTAATACAGATAGTGATTCTAGCAACTATGATTTTGATAATTTACCTTCTGAATTAGGATTAGGGGTAAACAGCGATATCCTTAGAGGTGGTTTTGGAAATGATGGTATTGATGGTGGTGAAGGAAACGATATTATCTTTGGTGAAGATGAGTTCAATGATTCTAGACATATTAACGCTCCCAATATTGGAGATACTTTCACTTACGGACATAGTAGTTATCTCTTAACTAGTCAAGCTCTTACTTGGGAAGAAGCTCAAGCAGAAGCTGAAAGCTATGGTGGGAACCTCGTTACAATTAATGATGTCGCTGAACAGCAAAGACTAAATGAACATTTTGGCTTTGACGAAAAGTTTTGGATTGGTTTCACAGATAGTGAACAAGAAGGAGTTTGGGAATGGGCAAGTGGAGAAAAAGTTACTCAAACCGATTGGCACCCTTATCAACCCAATAATTCATTTGGTCAAGATTACGCAGTTATCAACCATAATCATCCCTTACTTCTAGGTGCACTAAATCAGTGGAACGATGTCTCAAGTTCAGAGATCAACCGTGGCATTATTGAAATTGATTGGTCTAGTGTTGGTGGTAATGATACTATCTTGGGTGGTATTGGCGACGACCAAATTTATGGTAACTCTGGTAACGATTTAATTTTTGGTGATCAAAACCCAATCTTAGACAGCTTAAATCATGGTTTGGTTGGCCACTGGACATTTGATGAAGGTAGTGGGACACAAGCTTTAGATTTATCTGGTTCTAATCATGGCACTCTCAAAAACTTCCCAACGGATGGTTTTCAACGGGTAAATGGTCAAGTTGGCAATGCCTTAGATTTTGATGGTGCTGATGATCTAGTCGAAGTCGCAGATGCCCCAGAATTAAATCTTGATAATCAAATTACTTTGGCAGCTTGGGTAAATGCCGATAATCTTAGTGATTGGTCTGGCATCATTACCAAGGGAAATAGTAGTGTCTCCTATTCAATCAATCTCATGTCTGATCGCCGAATTGGCTTCTATACTAACTGGAAAACCAATGATAGTCAGCCCTACGGAGAATGGTTTTCTGATAGTAAGATCACCACGAACCAGTGGCAGCATATTGCAGTTACCTATGATGGCAGTGCAATTAATTTCTATATTAACGGACAACTTGATTCTAATATTGTCGATAAAGATTTTGATTTTGCCACTACTGACCAGCCTTTGCTTTTAGGTAATGATCTCGTGGCAAATCAATTTGATGGCAGCATTGATGAGGCTCGGGTGTATGATCGCGCTTTAAATGATGCCGAGATTACGCAATTATTTGACTATCAAAATAACAATGATAATCTATTTGGTAATGGTGGTCACGATACTCTTGAAGGTGGTGCTGGTAATGACACTCTCAATGGTACTGATGAAGTAGTTGCAGGTTACTTAGAGCGTGATGTTCTTATCGGTGGCGCTGGTATTGATACTTTTATCTTAGGTGATGAAACTCAAGCTTATTATGCTACTGAAGGGTCTCAAGATTATGCGGTGATTGAAGACTTTAATCCTAGCATTGATCAGCTTCAACTTCATGGTGTAGCTGATGATTACCAACAACAGCAGCAAGGAAACGATCTTCATCTTTCTCGCGATGGAGATTTGGTAGCAATTTTGGAAAACAATAAAATCCTAAATCTTAGTGATAATGCATTTGAATATTTGAATTAATAAATAACATCTTGATCTAAAAAATAGTAGCGATCTCATTTTCTGAAAGAAGAAGTGTGATCGCTTTTTGATGTGAGAGTTAATCTACTAGGAAATGTCGAAAAAGTTATGACTCCAATGACACATATAGAAGTAATGACACAAACAAATCTAATTAGTAAAATTCAATTAATAGTCAATCTCTGATTTCATTCTTTGCAAAGTCATATTCATCTGGTCAAACATTTGCTGAGGAGTAACACCAAATTGACCTAATTGCGTTTTAAGTTGTTCTACCGTCATTTGCGCCATAAAATCTTCTGATAGCTCGAAACGCTTCATAAAAATTTTATAACGATCCATTAACTCTTCCATTTTCTCAATAAAGAGTACTTTGCCGTCACGATCAAATTTTCCATAATCGCTTCCGAGTTGCATCAAAGATTGATAATCTTCGAATAACTGTTTGGCTTCTTGTTGTACTACTTCAGAATCGAAAAATCCCATATCTGTATAACTCAATAACTAATAATTTCTTAGATAGTCTTTTTTTGATATCTATATGATTATCCCCTATTGTAAGTCATTGTGAAGCAACCACAAAATGCGGGTTTCCGAATTTTTTAGATCGGTTTTACCAGAATAAATACTTAAATCTCCAATAGACTTCAAGACTCTTTACAGAAATCCATCGAATGAAAATGATATCCTACAATCCGAGAATTAAGTCTTTTACCACCAGCACCATTCCCCAATGAAACCAGAAATTGATCCGCCCGTTAATCTTCCCAGCCTGCTTCAACAACTCCTAGACAAAGAATCACTTTCCCAAGCTCAAGCAGCTCAACTGATGACAGGATGGCTCAAAGAGGAAATTCCCCCAGTATTATCAGGAGCAATTTTAGCGGCAATTCAAGCTAAACAAGTTTCAGCAGCCGAATTAGCGGGTATGGCACAGGTCTTAAAAGCTCAATCGGTACAACAACAAAAGATTATTCATGATGTTCCCGTTGTTGATACCTGTGGCACAGGAGGAGATGGCGCTTCGACTTTTAATATTTCTACTGCGGTTGCTTTTGTCACTGCGGCTGCGGGAGTCAAAGTTGCCAAACATGGTAATCGTTCCGCTTCCAGCAAAGTTGGTTCAGCCGATGTCTTGGAATATTTGGGCATAAAACTAACAGCCCCCAGTGAAAAGGTGCGAGCTGCTCTCGATGAGGTCGGCATTACTTTCTTGTTTGCCCCTGGTTGGCATCCGGCAATGAAAGGAGTAGCTCCTTTACGAAAAATTCTCAAGGTCAGAACAGTATTTAATTTATTAGGGCCTTTGGTAAATCCTCTTTGCCCAACAGGACAAGTAATTGGTGTTTATGATGGCGCTTTTGTTGAGATTATGGCAGAAGCTCTTAATCTATTGGGAACTCCCAGCGCGATCGCGTTACATGGCAGAGAGAAACTTGATGAAGCTGGGTTGGGTGCTCCAACAGATATTGCAATGCTCAAAGATGGCAAAGTAACTTTAACGAGTGTTGATCCTCAAGAATTAGGTTTTAGTTCCGCATCTTTAGCAGCTCTCAAAGGTGGAGAAGTGCTCGAAAATGCGGAAATTTTAACTAATGTTCTCCAAGGAAAAGGTACGATAGCACAACAAGATGCAGTAGCGTTAAATGCCTCCTTTGCTTTACAAGTAGGAGAAGTTGTCCCGTTTGGCGATCATGAACAGGGAGTGGCTAAAGCAAAAGAAATTATTGCTAGTGGTGCTGCTTGGACAAAACTGGAGGAATTGATTAAGTTTTTAGATAGTTAAAACTTGCAATACTCAAGAAAATTTTATGATGAATATTATTCGGAAACAAGAACACGAGATAGTTCCTATGAGCGAAGAACGAGCCAAAGAAATTCAAACTATGTCTGATGAAGATATTGATTATTCTGATATCCCTCCATTAGATGAAGCTTTTTTCCAGAATGCAGAACTTGTTAAAAAGACCATGAAGGACGCTACGCGCCAGAAAACAATTTTTGATGTAACTTAATGAGTGTTGAAACAACAAACTTTATTGCTTGGGATGGCATTAGAACTATATCCTTTGTAAAGTGAATAGAAATCAATACAAAGGGAAGGTATGCAAATCACAGCTACAGATACATCATTACTCAATTGGACTGGCAATAGTCTTGCTGTTGGTTTTTTTGAAGATGCGACAGAATTAACAGGAGATTTAGCTGCTCTTAACGAGAAATTATCAGGTATTGTTGAAGAATTAATCACAGACGAAGAATTTAAAGGTAAATCTGGCTCTACTGCGATCGCGCGGGTGAGCAGCAAAACTGGTATTCGCAAATTGATTCTCGTGGGTTTAGGCAAACAAGAAGATCTTAAACCCAATGGCTATCGTAGGACAGGTGCCGCGATCGCTCGTGCCGCCAAACAAGATTCCACCTTAGCAATTAGTCTTCCCCTTGAAGGCGAAAGTGACGCGATCGCTCAAGCTCTCACCGAAGGCATTCACCTAGCTCTACATCAAGACAATCGTTTCAAATCCGATCCAGAAGACAAAGAACCCAAATTAGAAACCGTTGAACTATTGGGTCTCACAAGTCAAGAGACGGCAATTAGCCAAGGAGCAAATATTGTGAGTGGCGTAATCTTAGCTCGTGAATTAGTAAATGCTCCAGCCAATGAAGTAACACCAATTTCAATGGCCGAAACTGCTCAAGAACTGGCCAACGAATATGGTTTAGAGCTTAAGATCCTTGAAAAAGCTGATTGCGAAAACTTTGAGCAGGGCATGGGTGCCTATTTGGGTGTGGGTCAAGCTTCCGATATTCCCCCCAAATTTATCCATCTGACCTATAAACCCGAAGGAACCGCTAAACGCAAGGTAGCGATTGTCGGCAAAAGTTTAACCTTTGACTGTGGCGGATTAAATCTGAAAGTTGGTGGGAGCGGAATTGAAACCATGAAGATGGATATGGGCGGTGGTGCGGCAACTCTGGGAGCAGCTAAGGCGATCGCGCAACTCAAACCTGATGTGGAAGTGCATTTTATCTGTGCCGCGACGGAGAATATGATTAGTGGTAAGGCAATGCATCCTGGAGATATCCTCAAAGCTTCCAATGGTAAAACTATCGAAGTCAATAATACCGATGCTGAAGGTAGATTAACCCTAGCTGATGCTTTAGTTTATACAGAGACCTTGGAAGTAGACGCGATAGTTGATTTAGCAACTCTGACTGGTGCTTGTATTGTTGCTTTGGGTAATGACATTTCGGGTTTATGGAGCACAGATGATGGTCTTGCAGCTGAAATAAAAACCGCAGCCGAGAATGCTGGGGAAAAATTCTGGCAAATGCCCTTAGAAGATAAATATTTTGAAGGTTTAAAATCGAAAATTGCCGATATGAAAAATACCGGCCCTCGTCCAGGCGGATCGATTACCGCAGCATTATTTCTAAAGCAATTTATTAAGGAAACGCCCTGGGCTCATTTAGATATTGCTGGGCCTGTTTGGGCTGATAAACCTGGAGGAATTAATAATGCAGGCGGTACAGGTTTTCCTGTTAGAACATTAGTTAATTGGGTTGTTCAGTAAATTATTTTCAGGTCTTTATTTAGACGATGGTAAGAGGTAAAAGGTAAAAGTGCCAGAAAATAGCGGTTTTATCTTCTCTTACTCTCTTTAACTAAACTCAAATTGATTTTCTATAAATTACATCGAATTCACGTTTATCAAATCAATCCCCGTTTCTCCAAGCCCTCAATCGTCTCACTTTGGGTTTTAATAAAATGCTTCCGTGCAACTTCCCCGTGCAACATACTATTAGCAGGATAAAAATGGGGCAGATCATAACTCTGCACATATAAACTTGCCCGATGTCGCGATAATGTATTCTTAATTCCTGGTCTACGGCGATCGCGTCTCAAAGCCGCCAAATCAATCTCTGCATAAGCCGCCATACTTTCCCCGGCACCAGTTTCAGCCAAGACAATTCCCCGATAATCGACAATCTTTGACCCACCATCCACCGAAGAAATTGGCACCGCACTATTGGCAATGCCAGCCGTATTAGCTGAAATCACATAAACCATATTTTCCACTGCTCGCGAAATCTTGGCTGCTTCCTTTGGCGATCGCGCATCTCCATAAACCTCTGAAGTCGGATGAAGTAAAATTTCTGCGCCTCGCATTGCTAGAGAACGGGCAACTTCAGGAAATAAAATCTCATCAGACGCGATCGCGGCCAAATTGCCAATTGCTGTTTTTGCCACAGGAAAAGCCCCTTCCAAACCATAAATATCCAGATACTTATCCCAAACATCACCAGGAGTCGGCGTATAAACAGAATTCAGCCGCCGATAACGCAATACCGTATCACCAGCAGGATCGAAAACAAAACAATTTTGGAAATAAAGATCGGGAAAATTGGGATCTAGCTCATAGGCATTGCCCGCCAAGAAAATATTATGCTTCTGAGCGATGTTTGCCAAATCATCATAGAGCGGGTCATCCATCTCCAAACAAGCCTTGGCCGCCCAACCAGCAACGCTTTCCCCCATCGGAAAACTGGTGAGCCAATATTCTGGTAAAACAATTAAACGACAGTCCGCACCAATAAAAGCACGAGCCGCTGCAATTTGGGGATTTAAACGCGCGATCGCCTTTTTGATCAGCGATCGCACTTCTGTTTTATCGGTTGCCTGGTTAACGGCGTGACAAGTCACCTGGAGAGCCAAAGCTCGAAATGAATCTATGCGATCGGTGTTTGCGTCCATTCTTCTTGGGGAAAATCCTGTTATCATACTTAATCCATAAGTTACAACTTTTAGCAAATTAATGAGTGAACTTAAAGAAAAAATCAAAGCTCTAGACGATGAGCTCTCAAAACGACATATTGATCTCGATCCAGGAGGCTATTACGTCATTTATCTCGATCGCGAAGCCGAATTAATTTGCGCCAAATATTACACAAATATCATTAATGATCGCGGTTTAGCAGTCGATCCCGACACAGGCGAAGTGATTGCTGCTTGTGACAAAGTAACGAGAACCGCCGAAACTCTATATACTGCCAGAACTGCCAAAGAGCTATGTGTCAAGGTTATTGAAGAACCCCAACCCTGTCCCGTCACAATGCTAGATCATGCGGCATATTTGGGAAGAGAATTTGTGCGAGCCGAATATGCTTTAGTAACAGGAGAAGAATATATTCAGGATTAAATCAGACCAGATGTATCGCCATTCCAAATAAAAACACACGATACTGTAGGGGCGAACGGCCGTTCGCCCCTACGGAAGGGTTAATTATATGAAATATCCTTTACTCTCTGTTCCAAATAATATTTTTCTTTGTCGGACAAACCCCAAATAATATTCCTACTTTGCCAGACCATAGTAGATAGAGTAAAGCCAATACAAATTGCTAGACAAATAGTTGACAACATATTGAACTTTAAGCCGTAGCGTACTGCAGACCAGGTAAAATAATCTAACCAAAGTTTAATTTCATGCCGTAAACTCCAAATACCATAAGTTCCTAAAGTTAGCCAGAGAAAAATTACCAATTTCCATCTAGCCCAAACAATTTCTTTGTAGTAATTATCAACTTTATTTTGAAAATTTGGGTCTTTTTCTACCATAAACTTTGAATTTGCAAATTATTTATTATGCCCCATTAGCGATTAGCAATTAGCAATTAGCAAAAATTAATCATTATCCATTACTAATTCTTTAACATCCTCTTGTTTCATATTTCTCCACAGAGCCAATAGGGTACTAGCGATAAAAATACTAGAGTACGCACCAAGAAGAAAACCAATAATCAAAGCTAGAGCAAAGTATTTAAGAGTTTCTCCGCCGAAAAGAAAAATTCCTACTAATGGTAACAAGGTAGTAACAGATGTATTAACTGATCGCCCTAAGGTTTGATTGACTGCACTATCGACAATTTCATTGATAGTTTGCTCACTATTATTCACTAAAGTTTCTCTAATGCGATCGTAAATTACCACCGTATCGTTCACCGAAAAACCAATAATTGTCAGCAAAGCAACCAAAAATAAACTATCTACTTCTACTTGTGCGACTAAACCCAAAATAGCGAATACGCCAGCAGTTATTAGTACATCATGGAATAGAGCGACGATCGCAAACAAAGCATAGTCAAACTGAAAACGCACACTCAAATAAACAATAATGCCGAAAAATGCCACAATCAAGGCCAGAATTCCTGAGACGAATAATTCTTTACCAATGGTGGGGCCTACAGAATCGATTTGAATTGTTTTGGGATCGAATATGCCGATCGCATCACTAATTGCTGTTTGTAAACTAGTTCTCTGGTCAACGTCTAAATTTTTTGTTCTAACGGATAGGATATTTTTTTGATTTCCCAATAACTGAATCGTACTATTTCCTAGCCCTTGTTCCTCGACAACAGCTCTGACCTCGGCAACACTAATCGGGCGATCGCAATTGTCTGCAATAGTACAATCTCTCTCAATTTGCAGTCGTGTACCACCAACAAAGTCTAATCCAGGACGAATTGGTGCATTTAAACTTGTAAAAGATATCACCATTGCCGCGATACTAGCAATAACTGCGATCGCAGACAGCCCCCACCAGAGACTTCGTTGTTTGATAACACTAAATTTGATCATTATTCAATTAAGATTCCGACGAGACCCCATTTTAAGTTGATTCGGCAACGATAGGCAATCGCTTAACTTAGAGCTGAAAGCTGTTAAATTCAATAATCTCATTTCTCCAATTCTCATTTGGTGAAATAATTATTAAACAGATTCATAATGCAAAAGATTAGAATAATAACAAGAAATGTCCGATTCCCAAGCCATTAACAACGCCGTAGCTCAACTCTACAACACCTATCCTTTTCCTCCCGATCCCCTAACCGATGATACTCCTCCAGGATATAACTGGCGTTGGAATTGGATCACTGCTTACAATTTTTGTACGGGACAAAAGCCACCACGTCAGGACATTCGTATTTTAGATGCTGGTTGTGGGACAGGTTCGGGAACAGACTATTTAATTCACCTCAACCCTGAAGCAGAAATTGTTGCCGTTGATTTAAGTGAAAAAGCTTTAGCCGTCGCCCAGGAAAGATGCCAAAGATCTGGTGTAATCGCGAAACATAGTAAACCGGTGACTTTTCATAATATGAAGTTGGAAGATGCTGCGAATTTACCTGGGGAATTTGACTTTATTAATTGTGTCGGCGTCTTGCATCATTTACCCGAACCAGAAAAGGGCATCCAAGCTTTAGCGAAGAAACTAGCGCCTGGAGGACTATTACATATTTTTGTCTATGCTGAGTTGGGTCG
This sequence comes from Cyanobacteria bacterium P01_F01_bin.143, assembly GCA_039190385.1. Classification (GTDB taxonomy): domain Bacteria; phylum Cyanobacteriota; class Cyanobacteriia; order Cyanobacteriales; family Xenococcaceae; genus Xenococcus. Next base: position 26,971 of record JBCCYD010000007.1, read on the forward strand.
TTGGGAAATTAGCCTAATGCAAAAAGCGATCGCGCTTTTACAAGGCGATAAACGGGGCGACTATCGTGATGGAGTCAAAGTTGGACGAGAAATCTTTGCTAATTTGCCTGAAACTAATCGCATTTTACAACAGGAAAAAGCTCGATGGTCTTTGGAAAATCATCGTGATGAAGCTTTTGCTGATATGTATGTTCATCCCCAAGAGATTGACTATAATGTGGAAACTTTATTTGAATTAATTGATGCTTCCGGTCTAGAATTTGTCGGCTTTTCCAATCCTAAATTCTGGGAATTGGAGCGCATAATTGGTGAATCTGATGAATTGATGGCAAGAGCGAAAGATTTAAGCGATCGCGAATTTTATCGTCTCATAGAATTGCTTGACCCCACCGCGACTCATTACGAATTTTTCTTAACCAAACCTCCTCTAACTAAAGTGACTTGGTCGGATGATGAAATGCTACTCAAAGCAATTCCTGAGCGGCATCCCTGCATGCAAGGTTATCCCAGCAAAAGCTTTTTTAATTATGATTATCAAATGATTAACATCTCTGATGCTGAGTTTGATTTTTTACAAGCTTGTGATGATAATTTGGAATCTCAATTAACGGTAGCGGATTTATTAAAAGATAAAGATTTAGAGTTAAAAGAGGTACGTTCTCTTCAGGAAAGACAATTAATCATATTAAGTAATAAATAAGTTGACTAATAATATTAGCTCTTATGAATAAAACAGCACTCAAAGTAATAGAATCTTGAGTGCTGTTTTCCTGTAATTTATGCAAGAAGTCTAATAATAAATCATTATAGGTTTGAGCGCAATTTCGTTAGGTTAAAGATTAATTTTTAAGGAAAGGCTTTTTCAATAAGATCTCTATTGGTTGCTGAGGTATCAAAACATTCCATTAGCAATCTAGCTTGTCCTAAAGTAGTTTGATGTTTGCCGGATGAATCTGGTTCAATCAAAACAGCTTCCCGGTAAAGTTTTGCAGCTTCAACATAATTTTGTCTAATTAGCTGAACTTCTGCAATAGTAGCGGTCTTCCAATAATTGCCTGATACAACCTTTGTTCCTACTATTTTTTCAACTTTTGAGGCGAATTCTTGCGCTATTTCTAAATTTCCCAGAAACACACTTTTTGATGCGGCATTAATTCCTGGATAATAGTCCTTCGGATTAAGTTTAAAAGCTTCTGCATAGAGTTTTTGAGATTTTTCTAAATATAAGCGTTTCTTCGTCTTGTTATACTTGTCCATCCAAGTTCTTGCATAAAGACTTATAGTTTCTGAATCACGATGTCCTGAGTTATAAAAAACGCCAAGAATTTGTTGGGCAGCAAGCCATGCTCCACTTCGGGCAAGAGCTAAAGCACGCAGTTGTTTAGCTCTAATAGACTTTGGGAAATGCGCATCTGTCAGCATTAGGACATCAAGCGCATAATCATATTCTTCTAAATCAATTAATGCTTCAACTGCTTTGCAAGAAAGTATGTATGAATTTAGCCAAGCTAGATTTTTTTCTGTGCCAAGTTCATAAAGTTTTTTAGCATCGGTAGCAATTTTTGCTTGATAAATTTTTTCAAGTTCTTGTTTTGTTAGTTGATCTATTTTTACGGAAAATCTTACTGCTTCTTGCTGAAGAGGTTGCTCTAATAGACCATACATAATCCTTAACAATCCAGAACCACGAGGTCCTTCTGGACTATCACTAAAATCCTCATATAAAGAGTTTTGTGCAAATAATGGTAAATCAGCATTTGCTAACTTAACAACTACAAACTTAAATTCAGAAGAAGATTGCAGTCTCATCATAGATTCATATTCTCTTTTGCACCATTCTGAATCTTCTGATTCTGTAGACCAAACGATAATCCCACTAGCGCTTTCTTGAAGAGCATTTTGTAAACTAAAAATTAGTGATTCCCCAGGAATCAAAGAAAACTGATCTAAAAATACTTTAAACCCTACCTGACATAGTGCATCGTAAAGATTCAAGACCCAAGGTCGGTTTACAGAACGATAACTCAAAAAAATGTGCCATTTCTTTCCAGGTTCAAGTTCTGGTACTTGAGGTGCATAATGAAGCCACTCTTTTTGTACAGCTTTTTGTTGTAGTCCTTTTAATGTCAATAGATTTTCATTATTCATGTCTGAGCAGTATTCTTTGCATTAAAATTTGCTAGGCAAATTAATTGTGAATATTTAATCCCAACTATTTTATGTTAGCAATTCAAGAAAAAATAAAATCCTAAGATTTAATAAACTAAATATTCTTTCTATATGTATTTTATTTAGAGACATCCTCAAGAGCTTTAATTATTTCTTTGACCCAAGGAATATTCTCCTGACGTTTAGCCCTCGCTTCATCAATCAATCGTAAATTCCTAGCCGTGGTTTCTGGTTCCCAAACCTCTCTAACTACGGCTAAAGAACGAAATAAAGCTTTTGTTGCTTCGTTCTCTTTTTTCGCTAATACTGCTAACTCCAGCAACGTTGCATAATCCCAATAATCAGGTTCTGCATTGTCGATACGCTGTTCTACTGCATAGGAAACCACAGGAATTAATTTTTCTCTTCTCGGATCGGGAGGATTTTTGATTTCCATCAGAGTTACTGCATTGATACCTGGATAAGCATCGCGCCAATCTGCTTCAAAGCCTTTGAGATAAGCATCGATCGCGCTATCCAATAACCCTTTTGCCAACAAAGTTTTACCTGCTTTTTCCGCTGTTGCCCAACGATCTTTATAGACCCTACCTAATATTCCATAGGTTTCGCTACTAGATCCCCGTTGTTTAATTAGATTGGTCAAAACTCTTTCGGCTTTTTCTCCTTCCCCATTGCGATTTAATGCCAACCCTAATTGCTCTTGAACTAATATTGTGGCGGCTAATGGCGCAGACATCTCATCTACTAAGTCAATCATTTGTTGCCAGGCTTTAACCGCACGAAAAGAAAGAAACAAATCGATGACAATTCCTGATTCAGAATCATCAAGAGCTCCCAATTCCTTTTTGATCTCCAGCAAAGCTTCTAGACCTTGACTCTCCGCTTCTGCTAGTTTTTCCTTCATCTGAATCGAATAATTGACCTGATCTCGAAAGATATCGGTTCTAGTATGATCAATATTGGGATAACCATCTAACAACTGAAAGATCGGACTATCGGTCATTTTTTCCCGAGCATCTTTTAAAGATTGCGCTAATGACTCTTTTACCTTCTGCGGTTCAGCAGGAACTCCTTCAGCATTGATTTTATAGGGCATTCCCCGTAATGGTCGGACATCAAAGGGTAGGCGATCTGCTTCAGAAAAAATTATTACGGTGCTAAAAGGTTTGACTGCGTGGCGAACTCCTAACTCGTAAAAAACATTGGCATTGGCAGTGGAGAGATCAGCGACGGCATAATCGCAAAGAATCAAACGCTCGAACATCGGTTTATGAATGATTCCACCAGCTATTTCTTCGTCAGCTCTAATGGGTTCTAATTCCGCTTCCGCGATCGCAGGTGCAATAAAATCTTTATAAACAGCATCGAAATCAATTAACTTTCCAGCAGCATCATATTTTTTGCCAAAGGGCATCAGAACAAAACATAAAGGACGATTCATAATCGAAGACATCTCAAATATATTGATGTTATCAAAACTTGCCTATGAATAAATCAACTTTGATCAATTCTTTTCAGCTTCGCGAAATGGCGGAATTCCCTCATTACTAGTAATCTTAGACTTATTTTCCCCGCAATGCGATAGCCATTAATCCGAGAAACTTTTCCGCTACCTTGATCAACTACTATTTCCATCATCTATGGCAATTGTTTCTCTATGCTGAGTCTGAATATTAGCTTGCTGCTCTGCTATCGCTTGAATAGCACGAGAGTTTGATTCTACTATTGCTTCAATTCTGTCTAGCCTTTCGCTCCCGTTTCCGTTACTCATCTCTTGTCTGTAATAATTTTTCTCCTAATTTAGATTGTAGCATTAATCCTCTTAATTAAAGATGTTTACGATTTCCGCAATATTGTTGACAAACTTGGAGAAGAGAGTTAATCTGCGATCGCACTTTCACCAATCAAAGAACCTTGTTTATTTGTTAAATATTCCATAGATCTCTTGCAGACGTGTCGCCGACACGTCTCTTCTTGCTTCAGATCATTAAAACCTAAATCAAACTGCTCAGAGATTTTACAGCTGTGATATCTAGTCCTGCTTCCTCGCAAGCTTGTTTTAATGCTGCTTGAAAATCCTTGATATTGGACGCATAGCCACACAACTTAGCAGTATTTTCCACGCCAGTATAGCCATTGCCTCTAGCGCAATGAATCAACTCAGCACCAGTAATTGGCTCTTTCCCAGATAATAAAGTCTTTCTCGAATTTCCCCAAAAAGCACTTAGTATACAAACTTGCTCTGTTTGTTTATCTTCGACGGACCAACGATAGGTAACCGCCTGCGGATTAACTCCCACTTCTAGGAGTTTTGCTCCCATGTAATAGGACATCTGACTCAGGACTTTCTTCCTTTCTTCTAATGGTTGGTTTTTGCTAACTGTGCGGTCTAAATGAGCTTGTGTTGGTTTAGGCATTTGTTAAAAATTTTTTTGTTCTTAATAATACTTTACAAGCCTTGTCAATAAATTCCCACTCAGTAGCTATGAAATTTTAATAGGTTTAAAAAATAGAAACATAATTTTCGTGAAATAAACTCAGAACAGATAGAATGTACGGGATGATAGTTGATTACATAACCCTGAAGAAATTATTAAGACATTATGGGACTAGGACTAATTGTTACTGGCAAAGGATTTATCCGCGATCTAGAAAAACATGGTGCTTTGGGGTTATATGTACCCCTAGAAGGAGGCATCGAAGGACGCTATCAAAGAAGAGTGAGAGCTGCTGGTTATCAAACAATTAATCTTACAGCTCGGGGTTTGGGCGATTTGGCAGCCTATTTAACTACAGTTCATGGGGTGAGACCTCCCCATCTCGGCAAGAAAACTATTGGTCAAGATGCTGCGGTTGGTCAGGTTTATTTTGTGCCACCGATCGCGACTTATGAGTTGGCAACTTTACCAGAAGACTCTAAGGGCTTAGTCCTCTGGATTATGGAAGGCAATATTTTATCTCGTCAGGAAAAAGAATATCTGATTAATTTACCGAAGACTGAACCTCGGATTAAAGTCGTGCTAGAAGTTGGCGGCGATCGCTATATTCATTGGGACGCTTTGGAAGCAACTTTAACTGCTGCTTCATGATGTCTGATGTTGAGCAATATTATTTTCATCTGTTAATAGTAGCTCTAGATCATATTGCCAAAAGAAAAAGGTCTCGGGCGTCTTTCCGTGTTTCGACCCCAAAACCTTTTTCTGTTGAACTCACTCCTCACACACAACTAATAGTCTAAAGAACATTTCTCATATCTGTTGAGACGTTGTGACAGTTTATAAATTGTTACATCTTGATTTCGCCGTAGTTACAAGAGTTATTTTTCACTAATTTAAAAGCTTATAGCTTTTATGATGATCCGCTAATTTTCTAATTCACGCCAGACGAACAAGTACTTGTAAGACGATTAACCAGCCAATCTTCAAAAGCAGCAAAATCTTTCCATTCGGTAGCACATCGAATCTTCTTCTTTTTATTATCAATTAGAGTGTAACCCTCATCTGTTATACGAATGCCCAAATTCTCAATGAACAAATATTCTTCTGATAAAGCAAGATAGATGGCCACTGTGTCATATAGTGTAGAAGTTATTACATTCGGATCAATTTTTATCCATTCAACATATTGAGCCCAGCTATCATTACTTTCAATCAAAGTTTTTATCAAAGGATCTTGGCAATCTCGAACTTTTTGGTATTTTTCCTCCTTTAATTTAACGATTCCACAGGTATCGAGAGGTGTAATTGTGATATCTGGAAATGCCCGAAACATCCTTCGACAAGCATCGGGATTAAGACGCACATTAGTCTCCTTATCTATATTTCCCGTCCGACTGTAACCATACCGAAGACTGCCAAACATACCCACAATTCTGGCTTTTTTGGTGATGCGTGGCTCCATCTTTAGAGCCGCTCGGATATTTGGTACTGGCCCAATACAAATTAAAGTGATTGGTTCAGTTGAGGTCATAATCATCTCAATCATCGCCGCCACACCATTCTCATAAACCTGACCTGGATAATCAGAGATTTGATAATTCCCTAACCATGATTCCTGTGCACCTGTCCCCTCATGTTCATAGATCCCCAAGCCGATAGGAACATCCGTTCGCCCCGCAGCTTCGAGATACTTGCCCGCGATCGCTCCACGAAATTTAGGATTTCCCGTCTCAGTGAGCAGCATCTTCAAATCAAGCTCTGGTGATTTAAGAAGTAATGCTAAGGCCCAAGCATCATCAATATCGCTACCGATATCTGTATCTAAAATGACAGGGATCTTTGTCCCTTGTGGTCTATTTCCTTGGACTATTGTGGTTTCTAAAGAATTTGCCTGATCTTCTTGGGAGCAATTTTGTAACAGTAAGGTCGCTGCGATCGCGCCTGATGACATCTTCAGAAAATCTCGTCTACTTTTAGCTTGATTCATTCTCAATATCTCTATCTCAATATTTAGGATCCAAAATATCTCTTAAGCCATCACCAATATAATTAATACTTAAGACAGTAAAAAAAATCGCTAACCCTGGGAATAAAGCCATATGAGGTGCGGAAGTTAGATAGTCTTTGGCATCAAATAACATTCTGCCCCAAGTGGGAACATCAGGAGGAAAACCTAATCCTAAAAAGCTCAGAGTGGATTCGGTGATAATTGCGTTAGCCACCGCTAAAGTTGCCGCGACAATAACAGTGCTAACTACATTAGAAAATAAGTGAACCCAAATAATACGACCGGGTTTGGCACCGATCGCTCTGGCCGCACTGACAAATTCCATCTCCCTCAATTTTAAAAAATTTGCTCTGACGAGTCTCGCAACAGACATCCAGTTTAAGACGCCAATTACTATTACCACTAAGACGAAAATTCCCAGTTCTGCTCCCAAAATACTTTTTAGCGAATCACGAAATAAATAAACAATTAAAAGTAATAAAGGTAATTGGGGTAATGCCAGAAATAAGTCGGTAATTCTCATGAGGATATTATCGATAAGACCACCATAAAATCCCGCGATCGCGCCAATAAATGTCCCCAACACTACAGAAACTAAAGTGGCAGTAATACCCACAGTTAGAGAAATTTTCCCTCCATACAATATTCTCGCTAATTGATCTTGCCCTAAATCATTCGTCCCAAAAGGATGATGCCAACTCGGAGGAACAGCAGAAATACTAAAATCTATGGCATCGATCGGAGTTTTATAAATTAAGGGTAAAAATAATATTGCACAAATAATTATTAGTAAGGTAGTAATTCCGAAAATAGTATTTAGATCAAACTTTCTTATAATTTTCCTGATTTTATTTGATTTTATTCTAAGTAGACTGTCAAATTGATTCATAAGTTAAATTATAAACCTTGTGGATTATTTAACAATAAAGAACTGGCTGAGTTAGATAATCTGACTTATTATTGTATTTGGTCTTCAGAAAAATTTAAACTACTGTATTTTTTTTCTATCATTGAAACTTTTTTGTAGCATATATTGCAAGCTTTGGAAGAGGCATTTTATATGTGACAAAAGAGGTTATGATCTCAAATTTTAGTCGTTTCTCTATCCCAATGATTTTTGCCATATTTTCTCATTTTTTTAATACTACAAAAAAGAGAATTCTTCTTTGTTTTTTGTTAGGGTTGATTGCTTTGATGTCTGCGATCGCACTTCCTAAATGGCATCGACAAACGGAATCTATCACTATAGCAGTTGTGGCACCTTTAAGTAATACAAACGAAGTCGTCATGCAACGAGGTAAAACTATTGTCGATAGTGTCAAACTCTATATAAACCAAGTTAATCAACATGGTGGCATTCACGGCCAGGAAATAAAGTTACAAGTTTATGACGATCAATTTAATATCGAAGTAGCAGAACAAGTTGCCCAAAAAATTGCGAACTCCCAAGCAGTAGCTGTTATTGGTCACTATAGTAGTGATACATCTATAGCAGCTGGCAAAATTTATCAAAAATACCAAATGCCTGCTATTACAAGTACCGCAACAGTTGATAGTTTAACAGATAACGACTGGTATTTTCGGACAGTCTTTTCCAATAAACAGCAAGGTAAATTCCTCAGTAATTATATAGAATATGTCTTAAAAGCAGAAAAAGTTTATTTAATATCAGGAGATAGCTCTTATAGTCTTAATTTAAGTCAAGATATTGAATCAGAATTGCAAACTTTTGGCAAAGAATTAATTGGTAAATTACAGATAGATAGTACAGAAGATTTAAAAAATGTTAGTCAAAAAATTATTGCTCAATTATTAGAGCTCAAAAAATCAGAGCAAGAACCCGATGTTATTGTTATCTCATCTCAGGCTTATCAAGCAGCAGCGATTATACCTCTGATCCGAAACAATAATATTAATTCCTTGATTCTTGGCGGAGATTCCCTCACAAGTTTAATTGAAGCTAATGTCTTAAATAATGACTTATCAGACCCAAAAAGTGATAATTCTTATCTGATTGGAGTGCGTGCAACAGCTCCGTTAATTTTTGATATTTCTGGAGAACATGGACTGAATTTTAAACATAAATTTCGGAGAACCTACGGCTATCTCCCAACCTGGATTGCTGCTTGTAATTATGATGCGACTGGGGCAGTTATCAAAGCAATTAGTAATATTATTGAGCAAAATAACAATAGTTTTAACAATAATAATTTAATCCAACAAAGATTATTAGTTCGAGAAGGGCTAAAACAAATCAACTCTAATCAAGATATGATTCCCTGGGCAACAAGAGAAGTATATTTTGATGAAAAAGGTGATTCTTTGACCCCTACTCTCTTAGGAAGTTTTAATCATGGAAAATTCATCTCGGCTTTTACTCAACTAAAAACAATCAAGAATATTGATTTAGTTTTTAATTTAGACGATAAACTAGCTAGTGGAGAGATCTTCTATGATGGTCAGCAATATCAGCAAAAAACTCATATTATTTATACTGGCATAGATATCAATGAGATTAGTCGAATCGATGAGAAAAATTCCTCTTATTTAATGGATTTCTATTTGTGGTTTCGTTACAAAGGAAATGTGAATCCAGATGATATAGAATTTACTAATTATGATGTAGAAAGACTTGATTCTGGAGAAAAATTAACTTTAGGAGAACCGATAATCCGTGGAGAAGAGCGGGGAGTTAAGTTTATGGTTTATCGGGTCAAGGCTGATTTTTATGAAAGGTTTGATTTTCATCACTATCCTTTCGATATTCAATCTTTATCTGTCAGATTTCACCACAATAATCTCACGAAAAATCGGCTAATTTATGTGATGGATTTGGTGGGGATGCGAGATAAAAATCCTAAACTTGCCCGAGAAAACTTCAACAAAAATCAGGTCTTAGGCAATATTACAGATTGGAAAGTCCAAAAAGTAGCTTTCTTTCAAGATACTTATACAAATAGTTCTAGCCTAGGGTATCGACGTTTCTTAGATACTAATACTAAGATTAGATATTCTCGATTCAATGCAGTTGTAGATATTCAAAGAGCAATAGTTAGCTTTAGCATTAAAAATTTACTACCCTTATGTTTCTTTATTGTTGTAGCTTATGCTATTTTGTTTTTACCTCATGAAGATATCTCTGTTGATCCTATTAGTGGGTTACTTTTAGCTGTAGTATTTTATCATTTGAGTCTATTAGAATCTCTTCCTGATGGCGTTGGTTATGTTATTGTCCTAGATTATGCTTTTTATCTCGCTTATTTTGTATTTTGCTCAGAATTACTATTAATTATTATGGGTGACAATAAGCGTGTTCATAATCTGGGAATTAGTAAGAATCAATTACTGAGAACAGGAAAAATTACCTTGCCGATAATTTGGATTAGTGGTTGTCTGTTTTTATTTGTTAAATATTCGCAAATATGAACTTTATGACAATCTATATTATTATGCTTAGTTCTGTATTCTACTTAATATGCCTATAATCTTTACTTTATTTTTTTTGAGCTTTGTTTGCCCAGTCAGGTTTATCCGAGGTTTCCCCAATAGGAATATAAATACCTTTGCGATCAAATTCTTCTTTTAACATTTGTCGCAAAATTCGTTTTACTTGGATATGTTTGCCTGGTTTAACTTTGGTGACTGTATAAATAGATCTATGCTTTACCCATAAGTCTCTAAAGAAAGATGGGAAGAAGGATGTAGCCGTTTCCAAGTAGAAGCAATATCATGCAATCGTGACAGTCCTCGCCAAAGAGTTTTAACTCCAGGAAAACCATCATGTTTACGAG